>JBCBCH010000256.1:0-4560 GCA_038530835.1 Bacteroidota bacterium
TCTATTCGGGTTATGTCACTTTTTCCCAACGCTACAAAAAATGGTCTTACCAGATTGGAGCGAGACTTGAGGATGTGCAAGTTGTTGCCGATACCAATCGCGTACGCACTTTTACCGACAACTACACCCAACTATATCCCTCCGCTTTTTTTACCTACAACGTTAACGAAAAAGACCAGCTACAAGCCAGTTTTAGTAGAAGGGTAGACCGCCCGGGATTGGGGCAAGTGAATCCCATTCGGGAGTTTGCCACGCCTTTGATTTCTAGTTTTGGGAATCCGAGTTTGGTGCCGCAGTTTACGAATTCATATGAACTGAACTACACCAAACGACTTGAAAAAGGTAGTATTACCGCAGGCGTCTTTTATAGAAGTGTTGAAGATGAAATCAACCGGGCTGTATTTGTGGATAGGTTGGATTTCAACAAGTTGATTTTAACGTACGACAACTTTGACGACACCTCTGCCTATGGTTTTGAACTCTCCGTGAACTATAAACCCACAAAATGGTGGAGCATCAACGGAAGTTTTGATTTGTTCAGTCAAACCCAAAGGGGAATTACCGAAAGTCTGGAAGGAGAACCCGGCAGCGCTACGGAAGATGACATTGTTGTAGAAAACGTCGAAGTTGACAATACGGCTTGGAATCTTCGTTTGAACAACAGTTTCACTTTGAACAAAAAATTGACGCTACAGTTGTTCGGGTTTTACCGCGGGCAAAACCAAAATATTCAATTTGAAATGGAACCCATGTACTTCCTAAATTTTGGGGCGCGATACAATTTTGCCAAAGGCAAGGGAACGTTTAGCGCAAACTTCAATGATGTTTTCAATACCATGCTCGCACAGTTCAATGGTCAGCGACCTTATATTCAAAACGGGGAGTTCAATTGGGAAAGTCAAACCTTATACCTTGGGGTTTCCTACCGATTTGGTAGTGGTAAAAACCGTGCAAAAGGACGAAAACGAAGAGATAGCAACACCAAAAAGTCTGGTGGTGGAATCTTATAATGATTTTGATATTCCTTGGTTAAGGGTTGGTTGGTAAACTGACCAAGGTCTATCATAAGCCCCGTTATGAAATTATTTCTGGCGGGGTTTTTCTTTACCAACGAATTATGGCACTGCCCCAAGTGAATCCACTACCAAAAGCAGCAAGCACTACCACATCCCCTTCTTTGATTTTACCGGCTTCCCATGCCTCGGTCAAGGCAATTGGTATGGAAGCAGCCGTGGTGTTCCCATAACTCATGATATTATTGAAAACTTGGTCATCAGAGAGCCCGAATTTCTTCTGCACGAACTGTGAGATTCTCAAGTTCGCTTGGTGCGGGATAAGCATATCAATATCAGCGGGGGACATCCCATTTTTTTGTAAACCTTCCATAATCACCTCACTAAAACGAACGACTGCGTTCTTGAACACGAATTGGCCGTTCATATAGGGGAAATAGGAAATATCTTCATCATCATTTTCTTCCAAAATGTCGGTAACCCATCGCTTGCCCATCCCGGGAGCAATCAATGAAAGTTCTTCGGCATGTTGCCCTTCGGAGTGTAAATGGGAAGAAAGCACGCCTCTGGTGGTATCCTCTTCACGGGTCAAAACTGCTGCACCGGCACCATCTCCAAAGATCACAGATACTGCGCGTCCTCGTGTGGTCATGTCCAAACCATGCGAATGTAACTCCGAACCGATGACCAAAACATTCTTGTACATCCCACTTTTAATGTATTGGTCCGCTACCGAAAGTCCGTAAACAAACCCTGAGCATTGATTGCGAACATCCAAAGCCCCCACGGTTTTAATATCCAAATCGCGTTGTACCAAAACACCAGGGCCTGGAAAGTAGTAATCTGGACTAAGGGTGGCGAACACGATAAAATCAATATCATCTTTATCAATACCAGCTCTTTCAATCGCCTTCTTGGCTGCTTTTACGCCCATCGAGGTAGTCGTATCCGTTCCTTTGACCACATGTCTTCGTTCTTTGATACCTGTCCGTTCTTGAATCCATTCGTCATTGGTATCCATCATTTTGGACAAATCATCATTGGTGACGACATTTTCGGGCACATAAAAGCCTAGTCCTGCAATTCTTGAGTTATACATATTGTGCGCTTATGAGGATGATTTCGCAAAAACGAAACACATATTTTGGGAAAAGTAAAAAATATATTCTACATGCAGAGAATATCATAAAATTAGTCCGAGTGTTGCTATAAGGGCGTCAATTCATTTTCCCTGCTAATGCGTTAAAATAGAGCCACAAACGTCCAATACAACAAAAACGGCCAGAAAAGAAGTTTTTAGCCATTTCCGTACCAATCAAGCATCAGATTAAACCTTTTTCGTTTAAACAATAAAAGGAAATATGCAACAGAGTTTAGGGTATCTATATAAGAAAACGCACCTTCAGGCGAAAGTGCGTTTTCAACAACCTAACCAATAAATAAACAAACTCGTTATAGCATCTACTATTCCATAGCAATTTTCTATAACTACACAAATATAATACTTTGTTTAGCTTTTCGAACAAAATAATAAACAAAAAGTTGTTAAAATTTTCGAAATGCTTCGGTTCCGCATGAGTGTCAGTTTGTCAGATTCCGTTCAGCTGGTACTTTTTTTGATTCTTTCATGCCAAATAACTAAATATAATGGCAACAGGTAAAATCAATGTTTCAGTAGAAAACATTTTTCCTTTAATAAAAAAATTCCTTTACAGCGACCACGAAATTTTTCTTCGTGAGTTAATATCAAACGCCACCGATGCGACTTTAAAATTGAAACACCTTACCTCAATTGGTGAAGCAAAGGTCGAATATGGCAATCCCCTTATCGAAGTCAAAGTGGATAAGGACAATAAAAGAATCCATCTTTCAGACCAGGGTATTGGTATGACCGGAGACGAGGTCAAAAAATACATTAATGAAGTAGCTTTTTCAGGGGCAGAAGAGTTTTTGGACAACTATAAAGACGCCGGAAAAGAAGCCGGAATCATTGGTCATTTCGGTTTAGGTTTCTACTCTGCCTTTATGGTGGCTGACAAGGTAGAAATCATAACCAAGAGTTTTAAAGACGAACCTGCGGTACATTGGAGTTGCGACGGTTCCCCTGAATTCAGCTTGGAGGGACATGACAAAACCGAGCGTGGTACGGAAATTATTTTGCATATCGCGGAAGACTCGGAAGAATTTTTGGAGGAGGCCAAAATTCGCGAGCTTCTAAAAAAATACAACAAGTTTATGCCGGTGCCCATCAAATTTGGAACCCGCACCGAAACGCTTCCGAAACCTGAAGGCGCCAAAGAAGATGACCCAGCACCAACACAAGAGGTAGATGATATTGTAAACAACCCCAATCCTGCATGGACCAAAACTCCTGCAGACTTGAATGATGAGGATTACAAAGGGTTTTATCGGGAACTCTATCCCATGCAATTTGAAGAACCGCTGTTCAGCATTCACTTGAACGTGGACTATCCCTTCAACCTAACAGGTATTTTGTATTTCCCGAAAATCAGCAACGACCTCAACCTTCAAAAAGACCGTATCCAACTTTATCAAAATCAAGTTTTTGTTACGGACAACGTTGAAGGCATCGTTCCTGAATTTTTGACCATGCTTCGAGGGGTTATCGACTCCCCAGATATTCCGTTGAACGTTTCAAGGTCTTACCTTCAAGCGGACGGCGCGGTAAAGAAAATTTCATCTTATATTACCCGAAAAGTAGCAGACAAACTCAATTCGTTGTTCAAAAACAATCGCGAGGAGTTTGAACAGAAATGGAACGATATCAAGGTGGTTATCGAGTATGGCATGCTATCGGAAGACAAGTTTTTTGAGAAGGCAGAGAAGTTTGCACTATATCCTACGGTAGATGGAAAATACTTCACCTATGATGAATTGGTGGAGGCCACGAAAGCTGCACAGACGGATAAGGATGACAAGCAGGTCTTTTTATACGCTTCCAACTTAGAAGAGCAGCACAGTTATATTGAAGCCGCCAAAGCAAAGGGTTATGAAGTGCTCTTGTTGGATTCGCCCATCATCGCACATTTGATACAAAAACTGGAGGGTGCCAAAGAAAACATAGGATTTGCACGCGTAGATGCAGACCATGTAGACAATCTTATCAAAAAGGAGGACACGGCCATTTCAAAACTCTCGGATGAAGAAAAGGAGAAGCTGAAAACAGAGCTGGAAAGTGTGGTGCAAACCGGCTATACCGTTCAGTTGGAAGCCATGGACAGCGGTGCCGCACCTTTTATGATTACGGAACCGGAATTCATGCGCCGCATGAAAGACATGCAGCAAACCGGTGGCGGAGGCATGTTTGGTATGGGCAACATGCCTGAGATGTTCAACCTCATCGTAAACACCAATCATGAATTGGTCGGGGAGATATTGAACACCAAAACTGCGAAGAAGCGAGAACGACTCATCAACCAATCCTTGGATTTGGCCCGACTTTCCAAAGGACTGCTTAAAGGGGAGGAATTGACCCAGTTCATCCAACGCAGTTATGAGATGATAAAGTAATTGTCTGATTATACTT
>JBCBCH010000257.1:0-4543 GCA_038530835.1 Bacteroidota bacterium
GCTTTTGTTGAAACTGATGTTGCAAGAACGAAAGGATTTTAAGATTATCGCCAACTTCTTGTTGCACCGCATTGCCCCGTTGAAGCCTTATATCATGCCAGTGAATCCTTTTGAAAGCCATAAAGATGCCAAGAGCAGTTTGATGGGATTTAAATCGGCACTAATGCACCTGAAAGAAGGCCACCCGTTGGGGATTTTTCCAGCAGGAGAGGTTTCTACCTATAAAGACGGCAAGTTGGTTGTGGACCGCCCTTGGGAAGAGGCCGCTATCAAACTGATTCGAAAAGCTGAGGTGCCTGTGGTACCAATCTATTTTCATGCGCGAAATAGCCGTTTGTTTTATCGTCTGTCCAAAGTTCATGATGTTTTTCGTACTGCAAAGTTGCCTTCTGAGCTGACCACGCAGAGTCGGCGACCGATAAAGGTTCGGGTGGGTCAGCCCATATCCGTAGCGGCGCAAAATGAAGAAAAAACATTAGAGGAATTCACTGATTTGCTACGCAAGAAAACGTATTTACTGGCGAATCCTTTTGAAAAAGAAAGGCTCATTGACAAAGTCCCCACCACTTTAAAAATTCCGAAGTCACCCAAGAAAATTGCTTCCGCGGTCAGCGCAAAGGTGTTGGAAGGTGAAATTGAAAAGCTTCGTGAAAAAGGGTGTCGTATGCTGCAAAGTAAAAACTACGAGGTGTATTTGGCCCAGCAAAAAGACATGCCCTTTATTTTAAAGGAAATAGGACGACAACGTGAAATTACTTTTCGAGAAGTAGGCGAGGGCACCAACAATGCCATAGATTTGGATACCTTCGATTCGTACTATCATCATCTTTTTTTGTGGGATGATTCGGATAAATGTATCGTTGGGGCGTATCGCATGGGCCTCGGTTCGGAGATTTTTGCCAAACACGGTATCGACGGGTTTTATCTTCAGGATTTGTTTCGTTTCGAACCAGAATTGTATGGAATGATGAGCAAGTCCATTGAAATGGGACGGGCCTACATCGTAAAAGAATATCAGCAAAAACCAATGCCGCTTTTCCTACTTTGGAAAGGCATTGTTCACACCACCTTACGCCATCCTGAGCACAAATACCTTATTGGTGGGGTCAGTATCAGTAACCAGTTTTCCAATTTTTCGAAATCCCTGATGATTGAATTCATGAAATCCAATTATTGGGATCCTTATGTCGCCCAATACATTCGACCCAAAAAGGAGTTCAAGGTGAAGCTTAACGATGCGGACAAAGAGTTTATTTTTGACGAGACCCAGGCAGACTTGAACAAGTTCGACAGACTCCTGAGCGAAGTGGAACCGGGTAGTTTACGGCTACCGGTATTGATTAAAAAGTATATCAAACAAAACGCTAGAGTGGTAGCGTTTAACGTTGATCCCCTCTTCAACAATTCAGTTGACGGTTTGATGTACATCAAGATTTCGGACCTTCCCGAAAGCACGGTAAAGCCGGTGATGGAAGAGTTCCAAGCTGAGCTGGAACGGGGAAACCCTTAAACCTGAGTAAAAAAGAGTTTAGTTCGTCAACTCCTCTTTGATAAAATCGTAGCAGAATTCCTTGATTTCCTCCCGGGTCTTCAAAAAAGCTTCATGGATTTCTTCAGGTGTGCCCTTTACCTTGGAAGGGTCAGAAAAGTTGTGGTGCAATCGTATAGCGTTGGGCGCTGGAATAAAAGGACAGTTTTCCTTGGCATGGTCACATACGGTAATGATGTAATCCCAAGCAATTCCTTCGTATTCATCCACATGATTTGAGGTATGTCCAGAAATATCGACACCATCCTCTTTCATAATGCTAACTGCCCCTGGATTCAAACCATGGGTTTCGATACCTGCGCTATAAATAGTTGCCATGGAATCTTGAAAGTCACTCAAGTAGCCATGAGCCATTTGACTTCGACAAGAATTTCCGGTACAGAGAACTAAAACGTTTTTCATGTTTTTCGTTTGCTATTTACACTCCTATTCGAGTGCTTCTTTTTTCAAATAATAAATTGTCTTTCCAAACGCCATTGATTTTGGCGATACGTTCGCGTTTTCCCAAAAACCGAAACCCTACGCGCTCGTGCAGCCTTATGCTACCTTGATTTTCCGGAAAAATTCCAGATTGCAAGGTCCAAAACCCTTCTGCTTCACTTTGGACAATGAGTGCTTCAAGCAAAGCAAGACCGATGCCATGCCCTCTGTGAGCTTGCCCGATGTAAACACTTACTTCGGCTACACCTTCGTATACGCATCTACTGGATACTGGTGATAAAGCGGCCCATCCCGTAATTAGGGAAGCTTTCTTGGCCACTAACCTACAGGTTGGTAAATGTGCCTTGTCCCAATCGGCATAGAGTGGTACTTGGGTTTCAAAAGTGGCAAATCCGGTTTGGATGCCTTCTTCATAAATCCGAGCCACTGCTGACCAGTGTTCCGGAAGCATGTTTTCAATGAGCATTTAGGGGCAAATTAACAACAATCACTGTTGGGTCCGCAACCATTCATTGTTGTCTTAAGGTTATGATTTTCACTCTCGGTCACAGGAACCCCGCAAGTTTCTTTGGCCTTGCAATCTGTTTTTTGACTGGTCAAATGAAAGACCAATGCGTTTTTGGCCAAACTAGCACCCGCCACATGCATCTGCGTGGTATGAAAGCTGCTGTTTCCATATTCAAAACGGATTTCAGCGTCTTCGGTCATGGGTTTGATGCGGTCTACTTTCTTCAAAATACCCAACGCTTTTCCGGATTGCATGTACTCGGTTTTTCCAATTTCAGAAGGACTTTCCCATAGCTGCACTACGGTTTCCTTCCAAAAATCCGTTCCAGCGCCACAATCCACGCTATCTACGATAACATTTTTGATTTCAGTAATATGGTAGTTGGTTCCTACATATTGGCCCGGTTGATATTCGAACAGCAGGGCTTTGTCTCTATGGTCTTGAAGCAGACTTAAAAATTCTTTGGTTTTCATTGGATTCTATTAACAACAGTTGAATTTGACATTTTGAAAAAATTCTCCGAAAAGATTTTGAAGCGTGTCCCAAGTATCTTGGTTGATACAGTAGCAAAGGTTTTTACCTTCAAAAGTCCCTTTGATAAGCCCGAGCTTCTTGATTTCATTTAAATGTTGCGAAATAGTGGCTTGGGCCAAACCAATTTCGTCAACCAAATCATTGCAGATACACCCTTCTTGTCTGCTAATGTATTCCAATATGGCAACGCGTGCAGGGTGTGACAACACTTTTGCTACGGAAGCAACCTGATTGTGCTTTTCAGAGAAGATATGTGTTTTGGATACGCCCATCGATAATTATATATCGCAATATTACGATAATAATATGAAAAATAAAAGCCAAGAGGAATTTCTTGGCTTAAAATATTATAAGGCTTTAAACCAATCTTGGAAGTATTCACCCACCAAAAAGATAGGTTTTTTGCTTTCGTTGATGGCTCCTATAAGACTCATGATCCAGAGTACAAGACCTAAAATCCAGCCTACAAGATTGACCAATGGGATGATTGACAATACGATGGAAATCAAAAAGATGCCCAATGTTTGTCTGATATAAAAGGATCCCACCTCGGTTTTGTTGCTGCTGTTCATGATCAGCGCGATAATCCATCCGATAAAAGTCAAGTGAGCAATGATGGCCACTGTTTTTCCGCTTTCTGGATTTTTGGGGTCAAAGGCTTCCTTAACATCCTCCTTGAAATCTTGAGCGGCCTCTTTGGCGTCTTCGGCAAAGTCGCCAGCTTTTTCTTTTGCGTTTTCTGCGGCTTCTTTCGTTGCATCTTTGGCTTTGTCGAAAGCTTCTTCCGCTTTGTCTCCTAAGTCTTTGTTTTCTTCAGACATGGTACATTATTTTGTTGGTTGAACAGCTTTAAAAGTAAGCATTATTTCCTTTGCTAAAGGAACGCTTTATCAACAGGTTCCCATAATTCGATTTTATTGCCTTCTGGGTCCAAAATCCAACCAAATTTACCGTAATCATATTCCTCTACTTCGCCTACCACCTGTACACCCTCCGATTTCAAGACTTTGAGCAGTTCATGTAAGTTTTCAACCCGAAAATTCATCATATACTGCTTTTCACTAGGCTGGAAATATTGAGTATCCTCTTTCATGGGACTCCATTGGGTCATCGCATCATTGCCATGTTCATCTTTCCACCAAAAACTACAGCCATAAGCATCTGTGGGCAATCCCAAATGGGTTTTGTACCATTCTTTGATTTGGTCAGGGTTTTTGACTTTGAAAAAAAATCCGCCCAAACCGGTTACGCGCTTTTTCATTTGAATATTGTTTTAAGATGGGTTACGTTGTTTTTCGTAAAGCTTGATCCAATCCGATGGGGTCATTTTTTGGCAAAGCTCCGCGATAAGCTCATAAGGGATGTGTTCAATTTTCTTGAATCGAATGCAACTTTTGCCCATGTCCAGTTTGGTGGGCACATGCTTTGGGTATTCTTGTACAAACCAATCTTTTAGGGCGTCGTTCGCATAAATACCGGAATGGTAAAGCGCCACATAGTTTTTTTGGGAA
>JBCBCH010000258.1:0-4511 GCA_038530835.1 Bacteroidota bacterium
AGATTCTTTTCCCCCTCCAGTGCATCAAGTTCAACAGGCGATTGGGCCGCCGAACTCAAGTTGATGACTCTAGGGGAACTGCTGTTTTTCAATAGGGGCAATAGCTGTTGGGTAAGCAAATACGGTGCGAACAGATTTACGGCAAATCTGATATCCAAATTGTTGGCATTGCGATTAATCGAGCTTTTAAAAACACCTGCATTATTGATTAAAACATCCACTTTTGAAAGGGTTTCGACCATTGGCAAGGTCATTTTTCGGATGCTATCAAAATCGGATAGGTCTGAGAAAATACCGGTAACGTGTTCGTTTTTGGAGTCGTCCTTTAACTCTTGAACGGTTTGGGCTATCTTATCTTGATTTCGGCCATGTATCAGAATATGGTGCTGGTCTTTAGCAAGCTTACGGGCCGCTAATTTCCCAATACCGTCCGTACTTCCTGTGATTACTATAGTTTTCATAACCTATTTTTTGATTTGTATAGCGATTTGAATTGCTAAACTTCTGGAATACAATATTTTAGGAAAAATCGTCTTGGGCAGCTATAAGATAGTGATGGCTAATGGAACCGTTGGTTCTAGCTTTTAAATGCGGTATATAATCGGGATCTTCCATAAAACTTATGGCGTTTTCTTTGGAAGGCCATTCGATTACGATGCGAAGTCCCGCTTCTTGGTTGTCCCCCTCCATCTGTTCATGCGAAGCTGTACGTGCTAGGTACTTTCCACCGTGTTTGGCGACCAGCTTGTTGGCGGTAGGCAAGTAATCTGGAATCCATTCATCTGTTTGAGGGGTTACATCAAGTACTGAAAAGTGTTTCATGATATTATTTTAAAACTATACTAATTACCGTTACAAAACTATTGATAGTATATTTTTAAAACAATAACGGTTAAAAAGGATAGTAAGGATGCAATGCGATAGTGGAGAACATTACTATACCGCTCTAGTCCATACAGTTTAGGCTATTGAAAAAGGGAGGTTATTTGGATTCCACTATCTGATTTTAACCGGTTGTAAATGATTCCAAACGCTTGTAACCACTTAACTAGAAGATAAGTATTTGTAAATGCAATTGCTACAAAGGGTTTTATACATTTGAGGAAACACACGGTAAATTGCCCAAAATCTTTTTTCATGACCGAATCCCCTTTAAGCCTGTCCATTAAGAACTGGGCCGATGACGATAAACCCCGCGAAAAACTTGTCCAAAAAGGACGCTCCACACTTTCAGATGCTGAACTAATAGCGATACTTATTGGTTCGGGTAGTCGAAACGAAACCGCTTTGGACTTATCGAAACGGATTTTGTCAGCTTCAGGAAATGATCTAAACCTACTGGGAAAACTATCCATCAACCAATTGATGCGGTTCAATGGAATTGGAGAAGCTAAGGCCGTAACCATTGCCGCAGCCCTCGAAATGGGCCGGCGAAGGCGAACTACCCAAGCGCCTAAACCAGATTATATCACCAACAGCCAAAGCGCTTTTGAATTGTTGTTTCCTACCATGACCGAGTTGGAGCACGAAGAGTTTTGGATAGTTTACCTCAACAACGCCAATGGTGTAGTTCACAAGGGGCAAATGAGCAAAGGGGGTATTACGGGTACTTTGGTCGATGTTCGATTAGTCCTCAAGCAGGCATTGGAATTGGGTGCGGTGGGGCTTATCCTAGCACATAACCATCCTTCGGGCGCTTTAAAGCCTAGCACTGCTGACAAACAACTGACCCAAAAACTCAAACTTGCCGCTGATGCGCTCGATATAAAAGTACTTGACCATCTTATTATGGCCAACGACTCGTATCTTAGTTTCGCCGATAGCGGAATTTTGTAGACCATGTTGCTCATATACACCCATAAAATAACCAATCGCCTTACCTATATTGGCAAACATCTTTTTACTGGGATTTTGGGGATAGAGGTAATTTTCACCAGTACCGTAGAAGACTTCATCAAACATACCGGTCCAAAGCTGACTTATACCAAAAAACCTCTGCAAAATGAGTTTTTCATTCGAAGTAACGATTTGCTGTTCGAAAAAGGAATAAACGATGTTCAAGTAAGTGTATCCAAGTGGGGGGATGTCCCTTGCTTTTTTGCCTGCGACGAAACCAGCTCGGTGCCCTACGATGTGTTTTCCGCCAGTTTCTTTATGTTGAGTCGTTATGAAGAATACCTGCCGCATGTTAAAGATAGATTGGGAAGGTTCCCCGCTAAGGAAAGTATTAGTTTTAAAGCAGGTTTTTTGCATTTGCCGGTGGTAGACTTATGGGCCCATAAATTGTTGGACCTACTCAAAGTTCGTTTTCCGGAAATCACGGCCTTGCCGAAACCCTATCGTTTCACCCCTATTGTTAATGTTACTGTTTCACATAAATACGCTAGAAGAGGTTTTTCGCGGACTTTGGGAGGTTATCTGCTCGATTTAAGTCGGTTAAGGTTAAGAGGTTTGGTGAAACGCACCGCAGTTCAGCTAAGTATGCGAAAAGACCCCTATGACAATTTTGAGCACTTATTGGCATTGCATGAAAAGTATCGTGCCAAACCATTGTTCTTTTTTCAGTTTGCGGCTTATGGTGAGCACGACAAGAATATATCTCCGAACAACCTAAAATTTGGATATCTCATCAAAGCTGTTGCGGATAGGGCAGTAGTTTCGTTAAGCACCTCGTTCGTGTCATCCACCAACCTTGAGGTCTTAAAAAAGGAAAAGAAAAGATTGGGCGAGTTGATTCATCGTCCTATACATTTTGCGCGTTTGCGTTATAATCGGGTGAACGTTCCAACCACCTATAGAACTTTAATTGAGGCAGAATTCACTTCCGATTTTAGCATGGGGTATACCCATGAAATAGGGTTTAGGGCTGGTACCTGCACACCTTTTCCATTCTATGATATTGGTGTTGAGGCCAAACAACCATTGCGTGTCCATCCATTTGTAATGCACGACTATGCATTGCACAAGTTCAAGAAAAGCGATGCCGTTTTTGAAAAGCTAGATCCTATTTTCGAGAATATTCGTCGACTTCATGGAGAACTCAATCTGGTATTCTCCAATGAGCTATTGGGCACTCAAAATCGCTTGGATTGGCTCAAACTTTATGAGTCCTTACTAAAAAGATACTATGTTTAAGACCGGAGTAACCCATGTTTTCTTTGACTTGGACCATACCTTATGGGATTTTGAAAAAAACTCTGAGCTAACATTTGCTCAAATTCTACCCAAAAACGGAATTGAAACTTCGTTGGACGGGTTTATGGAAAAGTATAGGCCTATCAATTTTGCCTATTGGAAGGATTATACAGAAAATAAAATCACCAAAGCAACCTTGCGCTATAATCGCTTGCGTCATACGTTTGATGCTATTGGGATTCGGGTAACCGATGAAATTATTGACAAGCTTTCCGATGAATACATTGGATACTTGTCTTCCTTTGGGAACTTGCTGCCCCAGGCAAAGGAAATTTTGGAATATTTGACCCCTAAGTACAACTTGCATATTATTACCAATGGTTTTCAAGAGATACAAGACAAAAAACTAAAAAACTCTGGAATTATGGAGTTTTTTGACGTTGTAGTGAATTCTGAAATGGCCGGAGTTAAAAAACCACACCCCCACATTTTTGAACTCGCGTTGAAAATGGCCTCCGCAGCACCCTCCAATTCTGTAATGATTGGCGATAATTTGGAGGCAGATATTCAAGGGGCCTATCAACTAGGACTAAAAACCATCCACCTAAAAGATTCCGAAACGCCCAATCATGATTTTGGCCAAATCATTAACACCTTAGGTGAAATAAAAAATCTTTTATGAAGTTAATGTACTTAGGGTTTTCCCTAGAACAATAACTAAATGGGTAGATGATGATGAAGAAATTGGCGGCGTTTCCATTGCTTTGGATAACCGTTTTTTGTCTTTTCAAGCTTGTTCCGATAAGCAGGATTTCGACCAGTTCGATGACCTCCAAATTACACCTTTGGTAGCTTCTAGCCTTTTTTCGGTAGAAGTAACAGAGCCCTTTATCAATACCATTCCCGCGGTAAATGCTTTTTATTCTGAAACATTCAACTTTGATGCCTTTACCGAACGTTTTGTGGCCGAAAGTTTGTTGGAGGGTACCATATCCTATGAAATTGAAAACACCACAAGCAAACCAGTAACCCTGGTCATTGAATTTTTGGATGCTGGCGGTAACGTTTTGGATGCCGAACGTTTTGACATGCCAGCTGCCCCCGCTGCACTACTAACACGTGATGTGGCGTATGGACCGGGTGGAAAAGCATTGGATATTCTTATCAACACTACAGACCTTCGAATCACAGGGGTAAATCTAGGTGACAACACCAGCACTTCAACAGAGACCGACCCAAAAATCAGCCTAAAATCAGCAGCAGAATTTTTAGTGCAGGTCAAATGAAGTCATACCTAGTATTCTCTTTTTTCTTCTTGTCAAGCGCTCTGATGCTGGGCCAAAACCGTCAGCTGCTATATGATTTCGATGAAATTC
>JBCBCH010000259.1:0-4488 GCA_038530835.1 Bacteroidota bacterium
CATTCCTTCAGAACGCGTTTATGCCAATACCTTTCGCTTTGACACTACTGGAAACATCGTTGGTTTTGATGAAGAAAACGTTTTGGCTTCCCATAATGGTAAGATTGAATGTTTGAAACGTTTGGACTTGGATGGTGAGGTTCAGGTGATTGGAGATGGCTACAGCGATTATGTGATGCGCGAAGCCGGGATTGCCGATAAGTTCTTTGCTTATACTGAAAATGTACACCGTGAAAAGGCTGCCGAAAACGCAGACCATGTCACGCCTAACTTAGATGAATTTTTATTTGTGAATGATTTGCCACGTAGTTTATCGTACCCTAAGAATCGTATAAAAATATTGTTGCTCGAAAACGTCCATCCCGATGCTTTCGAAAACCTCTCTGAAGAAGGTTTTTCGGTGGAATTGATAAAGCACAGTTTGACGGAGGAAGAACTCATCGAGCGCATCAAGGGGGTCCATGTTTTGGGAATCCGTTCCAAAACTCAAGTAACCCAAAAGGTTTTGGATGCTGCCAATAAGCTTTTGGTGGTTGGTGCTTTCTGTATTGGTACTACCCAAATTGATTTGGATTATTGCAAGAAGAAAGGGGTGGTGGTTTTCAATGCGCCTTATAGCAATACCCGTTCCGTGGTCGAGTTGGCTATTGGCCAAATCATTATGCTTATGCGGAATGTATTTACGCGCAGTACCGAAATTCACGATGGGGAATGGAATAAAACCGCCATCAACTCTAAAGAAGTTCGCGGAAAAAATCTTGGAATTGTTGGGTATGGTAATATCGGAAAACAACTGTCCGTACTTGCTGAAGCCATTGGGATGCGTGTTTACTACTATGACGTATCGGACCAATTGGCACTTGGAAATGCCATAAAATGCAGTTCTTTGGAAGAATTGTTGGGCCTTTCGGATGTGGTAACCCTGCATGTAGACGATAACAAGGCCAATCTCAACTTCATTTCTGCTGAGGAAATTGAACAAATGCGGGATGGGGCCTATCTTATCAATCTATCGCGTGGTTTTGTGGTGGATATCGAAGCGCTCGCTGAAGCATTGAAGAATGGAAAGCTTTCTGGCGCTGCGGTAGATGTCTATCCAAGTGAACCAAGGTCCAACGGCGACTTTGTCACACCGCTACAGGGATTGACCAACGTTATTCTTACTCCTCACGTAGGGGGGAGTACGGAGGAAGCACAACGTGATATTGCGGATTTTGTACCCAATAAAATCATGGATTATATCAATTCAGGGAATACGGTTGATGCCGTGAATTTCCCTAATATTCGACTTCCCAAGCAGAATAACGCCCACCGCTTTTTGCACATACACAAAAACGTGCCCGGTATCATGGCAAAGGTCAATGAGGTTTTGGCCAAGTACGAAATGAACATTACCGGTCAATATCTATCCACTGATAATGAGGTGGGGTATGTCATCACGGATTTAGACAAAGAGTACAATAAAGAGGTGATGACCGCTTTGCGTGAAATTGACCATACCATTAAGTTCAGAGTGCTTTATTAAAGGTAGAAACAGGCTGTGTTAACAGCGTTCACCATTCCTAATCTAAAATTCACAACATTTTTCAGGAAAAGGTATTTTTAAAATCTAATTTGTAGGCAAATTCTTATTAAAAGAAATGCCATTCAAAAAACTGAAGGTTTTTAAAAAAGGATTTCGAGCCTACTATCTTTTAGTAGTCTCTATTGTCTTATTGACCATCACTATCCAAACCATCACCCAATATTCCTTGAACAAGCAGAGTTCTTCTGCCCTTGTGGTGAATTTGGCAGGTCGGCAAAGGATGTTAAGCCAACGGCTTTTAAATGAACTCTACTCTTGTCGCTATCATGACTGTGATTATGCCGATATGAAGCTGACATTGACCAAGCTGGTGCAGATGAATAGTTTTTTGCAGGATGGCAATGCTGCTTTGAAGATAGCACCTTTGGATGACGAATACATTTTGAGTCAATTTGACAAGTTGGAACCTCACTTGAACTGGTTGTACGCCGAACTCAAGGATTTCAACAATTTTGAAAACATTTCTTTTACCGATGTCCGTTTTCGCGTAGATCGTTTCCTAATTATCATGGATAACATTGTGGGTCTTTTACAACGTAAATCTGAGAAAGATATCAAAGCCATGATGGTGATTGAATTGGAATTGGCCATTTTTTCAATTTTCATTATCGTTTTCGAGATATTGTTCATCGTAAACCCCATCTTGAATCGTATCGTAAATCAAAAAAAGAAGCTTTCCGAAATTGCTTGGCATCAATCCCATGTTTTTACTTCACATATGAAGAATATTAAAGACCTTCAATATGTGCTTAAAGCAGAGAAAAACCCAGAACGTCAACAAGAAATCTTCGGATTTATTGGCGAGGAGCTTGACCAACTGAAAACCGTTTCGGATAATATGGTTCGTTCGCTAGAAAAGACTACTGAAGTGGCAAGACCCCACCATTTTGTGATTAGAACGGTTGAAAATTTTCTTGACCGCTATCAAAAAAATACCAAGCCTAAGAAAAAGACCAAAGCGGTTAGCGATGATGGTACGGTTCATTCCGTAGAATTGTAAAAGCCCTATAGATTTGCTCAACCACCAAAAGGCGCACCATTTGATGGGAAAACGTCATTTTGGAAAGGCTTGTTTTTTCTTGGGCGCGTTGATACAAGGACTCGTCAAATCCATAGGGCCCACCAATGACAAAAACCATTTGTTTCAAACCAGAGTTCATGCGTTTTTGTAAATGTTCCGAAAAATCCACTGAAGAGTAGGTTTTACCATTTTCATCAAACAAAATTACATGGTCTGAAGGTTTTATCTTTTTGAGAATCAGTTGTGCTTCCTGTAGTTTCTGATTTTTTTCCGATAGTGTTTTGGTGTTTTTGATATCCGGTAACCATATCAATTCGAAGTTCACATAGTGACCCAAACGCTTGGCATAATCCGAAATGAGTTGGGCTAAAGCAGGGCTATCGGTTTTCCCAATGGCGATGACTTGGATGTTCATATTCAAATTAAACGAATTCTTTATGGACCATCGCTGAATTAAGGCTACAAATTTTGGGTTTTTAGTACATTCGTAAAAATGCCTCTTATGATTTCAAAGGAACAGTTCCAGCAGGAAATTGACCTTATTATCCAAAATGCCATTCGGGAAGATGTTGGGGACGGAGACCACAGTTCTTTGGCTTGTATTCCGGCTTCTGCCAAGGGAAAAGCAAAGCTTTTGGTAAAGGACGAGGGTATTTTGGCAGGGGTGGCCTTTGCACAACAAGTGTTCAATTATGTTGACGAAGGCTTGTCCATGACCGTTGAAATCGAAGATGGTAGCGCGGTCAAATACGGAGACGTGGCCTTTTATGTAAGTGGGAGTTCGCAAAGTATTTTAAAAGCAGAGCGTTTGGTGCTCAATGCCATGCAGCGTATGAGTGCGATTGCGACCAAAACCCATCAATTCGTATCGCTTTTGGAAGGTACGGAAACCCAAATTCTCGACACCCGTAAAACTACTCCTGGGATTCGGGCGCTGGAAAAATGGGCAGTAACCCTTGGGGGAGGAGAGAATCATCGGTTTGCGTTATACGATATGATTATGCTCAAGGACAATCATATTGATTTTGCGGGAGGAATTCGTAACGCTATCGCTAAAACGAATACCTATCTAAAGGAGAACCATAAAAACCTCAAAATTATCGTAGAGGCGCGGAATTTGGATGAAGTAGAGCAAATTTTACAGGGCGAAAATGTGTATCGCATTTTATTGGACAATTTCAATTATGAGGATACCCGAAAGGCCGTCGAGCTGATTGGCAGGCGATGTTTGACCGAGTCTTCCGGAGGAATCAACGAAGAAACCCTTAGAAAATATGCGGAATGTGGTGTCAATTACATTTCCTCTGGCGCATTAACCCATTCTGTTCATAATATGGACCTGAGCCTAAAAGCAGTATAACCTATGGCTTTGACCCTAGAAGAAAAGCTGGATAAAATACCTGTGGTCAAAACTTTGGTCAAACTATTAAAACGTTTTAAACTGAAAGCGTTTGAGGGCTTGTCACTTTACGACTTAATAGAGATGTATTTGGTAGGAATTGTCAAAGGGACGCTTTCAAGTCGCGCCAGTTCCATTGCCTTCAGTCTGTTCATGGCGCTGTTCCCACTGCTTATCTTCCTAATTACATTACTGCCTTTTATTATTCCCTACGCCAGTGTAGGCAATGAGAATTTTGATGCTCAGTTTTTGTTGTTCTTGGAGTCCTTTCTGCCCTCGGCGACCAGTGATTATTTCGGAGATATTTATCAGCAAATCAAAGACCAACGTAGAGGGGGTTTGTTATCCTCAGCCTTCGTGCTTTCCATCTTCTTGGTAGCCAATGGCGTGAATGCCATTTTTGGAGGATTTGAAAACTCCTACCATGTGGATTTGACACGAAACTTCTTCCGTCAGTATGCATACGCGCTCATGGTGGGTGTG
>JBCBCH010000260.1:0-4486 GCA_038530835.1 Bacteroidota bacterium
TCTGTATTTTTTTAGGTCTGTTCGGTGTGCTTCTCCCACCACGATTGCTTCGGTCGAAAAGCGGTCTATAGTCAAAAGTTACGCCACCATTCTCAATCGGTAAATGAATGTCATTCGTCAGCCCTAAATAATTCGAAATCAAAATAACACTATCGGCTTGAGCACTCAATTGAAATTTTTGCTCAAAAGCGCCTGTATTGTCAAACATGGCCTTGCCAAAGAAAAGACTATCCTTTTCTCCCGTTTTACTGTATAAAGAAAATACGGCCTTACTTAGCATGGAAGGCACATTGAGTTGAACGTTCACATCCTGGTCCGTGGAATAATCAAAACTTGCCGAGACATTTAGTGCGGATAGCGGGTCGTTGGGGTCAGGGTCGTTCCCAGTTGGATTGGGCTCACCCAAGTCGCTTTCGCTCACACATGCTGCTACCGTTAAAAAAAGAAGAAAACGTAGCGCTTTTTTAAAATAGGGATACATGTTGTAATTAATATTTTTGTAAATATTATCTTACATTATGTATCAGAAAATTATATGTTGTAAAATGAAGTGATAGTGTTGTGAAAAAGCGCCATATAGCGAAGAAAACTATCGCTTTGTCGAGGTTTTACCCTCTCAACCCGTACTTAACTGGTATTGGAAATCCAGGAGAACAGATTACTAAAGGGCTAATCTAACTCATCTTAATATACAGCTTTTCCGCAGTACTATCTGATAGCAACACATCCAAAAGCTGAATAAAGAAAATATTATTTTCAAATAAGTTTTGACGAGTGGGTCAAATTCCATGATACGGCACGCCAAAAAGCCTTGAGGTGTTCAAACTCCCGCTTTACGGTAAACTTGAGAAGATTTTTTGGGATGGAAACGAATACTTGAAAAACCAAGCTTATAAAAAGCGAGAAAGGTTTAAAATTACGGCGTGCGAAAAGAATCCGGTTTCGGGAAATATAATAGGTTTTCAAAGGGCTGAACTTCCCCGTAGAGACTGATTCTTTATGTAAAATATAGGATTTGGGCTGATAGAAAATCTTATATCCGGCACGTTTTATCATTTCGGCCCAGTCGTGCTCTTCATAATACAAAAAATAGATTTCCGTCATCATCCCTACAGCTTCCACAACCCTTCGTGGCACCATCATGGCGGCACCGTGGATGGACTGGGTTTCTTTTGGAACATCAAAGGTACCATCATCTTTTTGATGATAACCAATACTGCTATTTCGGATGGTCCACTTGTTCATGGGCGTGTAGCCTGCATACTGAATCAAAGTGGGGTCCCAGTGAAATTTGATTTTGGGACTCACCATCCCGATTTTGGAATCGTTCTGCAAGGTTTCCACCAAAGGTTCCAAGAAATGTTCTGGTACTATAGTATCGTTATTCACAAAAAGCAGCAACTCCCCTTTGGAATGTTTTACGCCCAAGTTGTTTCCGCCGGCAAAACCAAGATTTTCATGACTTTTGATCAGTTGAATTTCAGGAAAAGCCGTCTTTATCGCATCAGGGTCGTCGTTAGGTGAATCATTGTCCACAACAATAACCTCAACATTGGGATAGGTCAACTTTCGAATAGACTCCAAAAACTCCATGGTAACCAAGGATTCGTTGTAGTTCACGGTTATTATTGATACTAGGGGTTTCATTTTGTCAGTTTTATGAGGTTGATTCTTGAAGTGCCAAAGCTTCTTTTTCTTCCATGATTCGTTTGTCGAGTTTTGGTGCGATAAACATGAAGACCATACCCGTATACATCAAGATACAGGTCGGAAATTGTCCGAAAACACCATTACCGTACGAGGCCAACATAATGCCAGCCATTCCACAGACCAAAGCTGTAATTTGTCCTTTTAACCAATCATCCCGTATTTTGAACATGCAGTTATAGGCACCTGTGATTAGGACAAAAAACAGAATGAACAGATGCAGATAAAGTCCTACAATTCCGGTGTCTGCCCAAACGGCAACAAACCAGCTGTCCGTAGCGGTATTGGCCAGGAAAGTGTTGGGTGAAAATCGCTTTCCCCAGTTTCCGGTAGAGCCAATACCGCCACCTAAAGGGCGCGTTGCCAAATAGCCTTTCAATTTTGCTTGATTTATTCTTCGCATTTCGAGGGAAGCATCATTAGGGTCGAAGGCCGTTCGCATCCGTCGGATTTGGTCGTTATCATTTCCGATGGTTGTGTATTTGAAAAAAACAAATACACCAATTCCAGCTAACACCCCTAGCAAGATGCTAGGCATGTGCTTTCTTACCAAAATAAACATAACTCCACCCATGGCGGGCACTGCAATAGCACCACGTGTTCCGGAAATCATCATACCTAACAATCCGGCCATGGCAACTATGCCACAAAAAATCTGGAATTTTCGATTTTTCGCGAACAATGCCAAAACGCCAAATACCACGCCAGTATGACCCTGCGAAGCACCAAATTGTCCCGCGTCAGAATAAAAAGAGAAGATGCGCAGTTTTCCGAACAAAATGTGGGTAACGGACCCACCAGCATCCAACCAAGCTTGTTCATAGGAGTCGACTCCGAAAATCAGCTGTTGCATTCCTTTTAAGGTGGCCAAGACCGAAAGGACACCCCAGATGACAAAGAACAGATGCAAATCTTCCTTCTTGTTGAAAAGAATAAAAACCAGAGGAATAAATAACCATTGATACAACGCCAAACCTCTCATCGCATAAAACCATGCCGCAACGCTTACGGCTTCGGGGTTCGCAATTTGCAATACCGCATACCCAAACCAAATGGTAACGAGCAGGGTCAACTGGGACTTCGCCAAATCCCATTGCACTTTTACTTTGAACGCTTTGAAAAAGAGCGCCAGGTACATCATGACCATCAAGCCATCCATGAGAAGACCCCAGGTCATTGGAATGTAGCGCCCAATACCCAAAACGAAAAAGTTGAAAATCAGAATGGTGACAATTCCCAGTCTTGGTTTTACAAAAAGCAATCCCAAATAGATGAAGGCGAAGGGCAAAATCATCACGGCAATACCCAATACCAGACCTCTTGTCGCCGTTAAATGTCCTGTGGTAAGTGCTATTGAAAGCAATAGCAGGATGGGCAATGGCTTTTTCAGGTAATCGGACCCACTTGTTGTTTGAAACGTATGCATCAGCCAAAGTGGGTTTTAAGATTTTTGATAAACAAGATGCTTTCTGAAAGAATGTGTTTCCCGTTGACCTGAATCTCCCGTTTCAGATAATAAAATCCCATAAAGATTCCAACCAGTGTAAACAGAACGGTTCCAACGGCTACGGCAACCAAGCTTTCAAAAACAAATACCGCAACACAGTTGATGACAATATTCGCAGAGGTCATCACCAACACCTTATATAAATTCAGTTTTGGCTTATCAATACTATCCAATAATACACCCGTAAACCTGTCCAGCGGAAGCAGCATAATGTATACTGCAAAAACTCGGAAAACCAAAGTGAGCAAGGGAAGGGAATCTTTATATTCAGAACCACCCAAGAACAGTACTAAAGTCTCTGCAAAAACAAAACCCACGGCTGCTACGGGAAGGAATAAAAGCATCACGATTCCCACATAGGAATAGAAAATCTTTTTTGCTTCTTGCATTTTCCCTTCAATTGCCTTTTTGGCCATTTTAGGATATGCCGTCATGGTAAAGCTGTGCAAGGGAATCCCCAACAAATCGGTCAATTTTAAAGGAATGGCATACATCGCGATTCCCACGGAACCTAGTATGGGACTCATCCCTATGATAAAGGTGTCAGAGCTTTTCAGCAGGCTCGAACTTATCAAAGTACCCATGGAGTACTTTCCAAAGTTCAAGAGCTCCTTTTCAATTTTTCGTTGCGCTTTTTTGATGTGGTAAAGACCATCCCATCCTTTTAGCAAACACCAAATTCCCGATATGGCATTCACAATGATGTTGGCCCAAATCACGGTTAGAATTCCTTGCTTCAACCACAAAAAGTTGATGACTAGAAACAGGCAAAACAGGCCTACGTTCAACACACGAACCCACATCATACGGTTGAAGTTTTGCTCCGCTTGAAACAATGACATTGCATTGTTCCAACCCAAATTGGCTATGGCCAACAAAGGATAATATGTTAAAAAGAGGAAATAGCCATTGTTGATGGATTGACCGGAAATCGTAATCATCAGACATAAACCCCAACAAAAAATGGTGAGCAACAAAAGCAACCATAGGTTAATGCGAAAAGCTGAAGCCATGATGCTTTGTTTTTCCGCAACATCTGCTCCCGCAAGTTGTCTAACCGAGGCGGTTCTTGTTAATCCAAAACGCAATAGGTCCACAAAAGTGGCCAGGGTAATAAAAAGCACCCATTCACCAAACAGCTCTTTGTTGAGTTGTCGGGTTAGCAGCATAAAGCTCAACAAACCCAAAAAGGCAACACTTCCATTGGCCATTAGGGACGAAAGGTTCTTTTCTTTTCCGATTTGTTTGAGTTTTCCAAGCAGTAGGGTGCTG
>JBCBCH010000261.1:0-4478 GCA_038530835.1 Bacteroidota bacterium
CTTTAAACTGGGGTCTGGGACACGCCACACGATGTATCCCCATTATCAATGCATTACTGGAACGGGGCCACCAACCTTTTTTGGCTTCCGATGGAGTAGCACTTTCACTATTGCAAAAGGAATTTCCTGAACTTCCTGCTTTTGAGCTTTCATCTTACAAAATCAAGTATGCCGAAAAGGGCCGCAATTTCAAGGTGAAAATGATTTGGGACTCCCCGAAGGTCATCAAGGCCATGCGCGCTGAAAAGAAGGAAATCAAAAAGTTGATTAAAAAACATGAATTTGATGGTATAATCTCCGATAACCGTTTGGGGGTGTATTCCAAAAAATTACCCTGTGTTTTTATTACCCATCAATTGAACGTACTCTCTGGAAACACTACCTGGATGAGTTCCAAGGCGCATCAAAAAATCATTAAAAAATTTGATGCTTGTTGGGTGCCTGATGTAAGCGGCAAACCCAACTTGACTGGAAAATTGGGGCATTTGACAAAAACGAAATTGAACATTGCCTATTTGGGCCCGTTGAGCCGTTTTGAGAAGAAAGACATGCCTTTGAAATATGATTTGATGGTGCTGTTATCCGGACCTGAGCCACAACGAACCTTCTTGGAAGAAAAATTGCTCGAAGAGCTAAAACAATTTGAAGGAAAGGTGCTTTTTGTAAAGGGCAAAATAGAGGATGAACAGAACCGAGAAGAAATTCAATTGGAAAAGGGTCATATTGAAGTGTACAACTTTATGCAATCCAGGACTTTGGAAGAGGCCATAAACAGCAGTGCACAAGTGCTTTGTCGTTCGGGCTATACTACCGTTATGGATTTGGCCAAGTTGGAAAAGAAAGCTTTTTTCATTCCAACCCCGGGGCAATACGAACAAGAGTATTTGGCCAAACGCTTACAGAAACAGGAATTGGTGCCTTTTTGTAAGCAAGTAGATTTTACCTTATCCGAATTGGAACGCATTACGAAATTCAAAGGGCTGAACGAGTTTGAAACACTAACGGACTATGATGCGCTGTTTGAAGTCTTTTCTAGGGTAAAAGAAAACTCAGAACCCACCTCCGCTTCACTTTCCACATAGATTTTTTCGTCGTGGGCTTCAATAATGTGTTTTACAATGGACAGCCCTAAACCGGAGCCTCCTTCTTTTCGGCTACCACTTTGGTCAACTCTGTAAAAACGCTCAAAAAGGCGGGGAATGTGCTTTTTGGGAATGCCTTCCCCATTATCGGTAACCCGAATAATCACCTTGTTTTTAATGAGATTTTCAACACTTACTTCGGTGGTACCCTTGGGATATCCATATTTAATAGAGTTCACCAAGAGGTTACTGACCACTTGCTGAATTTTTTCCCTATCCGCATTCACCCAAACAGGGTTTTTATATTCCATATCAAAAGTCAAGGATATCTCCTTATCCGCCGCCTTCATTTCAAGAAGGTCGAAGACGTTTTGGATGAGTTCGATAATATCAAAGGTTTCTCGTTCCAATTTTAACCCTCCCACCTCAAGTTTGGTGATTAGGTCCAAGTCGCGCACAATGTAAATCAATCGTTCAACCCCTTTATTGGCGCGGGCCAAGTATTTTTCACGAACCTTTCTGTCATTCATCGCACCATCCAATAAGGTAAGAATATAACCCTGGACCGTGAACAATGGCGTTTTGAGTTCGTGGGATACATTACCCAAAAAGTCTTTTCGGTATTCCTCTCTAATCTTAAGGGTATCGATTTCAATTTTCTTGTCCTCAGCAAATTTTTCAATTTCCTGTGTCAAGGTTTTCATATCGGTGGTAACAGGCTTTGAAGAAAACGTAGAAGATTCCAACAATGAAACATCATCATAAATCTTTTTGATTCGGCGGTAAATAAAACGTTCAACCCGAGTCTGGATAATCAAAAAAGATATAATGAAACAAAATGGAACATAAATCAAGAGAAAAGGCCAATCCCAATGCTCCATGACCGCCATCGAAATCACAAGCAACCCACTTAAAGCGATGGTAATCAGTAAAGAAGAACGTAAGGCAAACTTGTATGACTTCCGGGTTTGTATCGCCATTAAAGGACAAACTTATAGCCCACCCCTTTTACGGTTTTAAAATGATGGTCGCCAATTTTTTCTCGAAGTTTTCGAATGTGGACGTCGATGGTCCTTCCACCTACAACCACTTCATTCCCCCAAACTTTATCTAGAATTACTTCTCTTTTAAAGACTTTGCTCGGTTTTGAGGTCAACAATGATAGCAATTCAAATTCTTTTCTGGGTAAGATAATTTCTTGGCCGTCGTTGACAATTTTATATTCCTCACGATTGATAACGATGTTGCCTACCTTCACAATATCCTCAACCTCGGCCTTATCTTCTTTCAAGCGTCGTAAAAGGGCTTTCACCTTACTGACCAAGACCTTAGGTTTAATAGGTTTGGTGATGTAATCATCTGCGCCAGCGTCAAATCCAGCCACTTGGGAATAATCCTCACCCCGTGCGGTCAAGAAAGTGATAATGGTATTTTCCAGTCCGGGGGTGCCGCGCAAGATTTCGCACGCTTCAATGCCATCCATCTCAGGCATCATAACATCCAATATAATAAGGTGAGGGTGTTTTTTTTTCGCTTTGGCCACTCCTTCAGCACCGTTCTTCGCTGTAAAAACCTCGTATCCTTCGGTGGTGAGATTGTAGCTCACAATTTCCAAGATATCAGGTTCATCATCCACTAACAGAATTCTGATGTCTTTTGTTTTCATAGGATGGCAGATTTAGCATTAACGGCCCAAATGTAAAGATAATACGATAACAGCATAAACGCTTAACATTCATTTAATCTCATAACATTATTGTAACATTTTTGGAATAAACTCTTAACACGTTGCTAACATCGCTTTTACAGCCCCTCGCGTTCTTTGCGCCAAATACTTACCTAGTAATGAAACACTTTTTGACCATTTTGGGTCTGCTACTAACACTCAACGCAACTGCCCAATCGACCACTGGAAGTATAGTGGGGAAACTCATTGACAAAGAACAAAATAATGAACCGTTAGCCTTTGCCAACGTTCTGATTAAAGGCACAACCCAAGGTACGACATCAGATTTTGATGGGTTATATGAAATTCCAAATTTGGAGCCTGGGGTGTATACCGTAGTCTACAGCTTTTTGGGCTATGAAACCATTGAGATTCCCGACGTTGAAGTCGTCGCTAACAAGGTGACCAATGTGGATGTGCCGATGAGCGCATCGCAAGGTTTTGCATTGGACGAGGTTGTAGTAACTACCGTAGCGCGAAAAGATTCAGAAGTGGCCTTGCTGTTAGACCAAAGAAGGGCGGTAACCGTTGTGGAAAGTATAGGAGCGGAACAATTGGGGAGACTAGGCGTGTCTGACGCTTCAGCTGCTACCACTAAGATTTCAGGAGTATCAAAATCTGAGGGGTCAGGTCAAATTTACGTAAGAGGTTTAGGTGACCGATATTTAACGACTACATTGAATGGTTTACCTATCCCGTCGGATAACGTAGACAAGAAAAATATAGATTTAGGATTATTTCCTACCCGATTCATTGAGAACGTTTCCATAAGTAAAACCTTTTCGCCCAATAATTCTGCAGACCAAGCTTCCGGAAACATCAATATCAAATCAAAGAATATTACTTCTCGAAGTGACTTTGGAGTTAGTTTCAGTGGAGGAGTCAATGGCAATGTCGCCAGCAGCGGCGTCTTTGATAATTTTAGAGCAACTGCAGTTAATGGGGATATTAGTCTTGGCGTTTTTTCAAGACCCTACCAAATTGATAATATGGTACAATCCCTCACAAATCAGACTTGGAACACACAAGCTGTTGATGCCCCGGTAAATTATTCTTTTAGTTTTAATGCTGGTGGATTTTTAGATGAGGAGGGTAAGTTTCGTTTGTTATTTGCTGGTGGGCAATCTGTTGATCATGAGTATCGCGAAGGATTGTTTAGAGAATTTGATAGAGGTATTACCAATAGTTTGTTGGAGGTAACTGGCGGTGCCAGGGATTTTGTGCCCGATGGGGACAATATCTATTGGAGACGCACTGTGAACACTAATGGTATGTTGGTGGCTCAGTATAAGATAAATGACAACAACAACCTCAAGTTCAATGCTTTTGTTATCAATAAAGTCTTTGAAGAAACTCGAGAAGCAGGTAGAAGTGGTGAAGCCATTGTTTTTGATGAACTGACGCCAAATTCAGTTGCGGGCAATCAGTTTGTAAGAGATCAAAACATAAAGAATACACTCTTATCCATCTTTCAGCTTACAGGAACCCATGACATTAGTGAAAATAATGAACTCGATTGGGCAATAGGTTACAACCGTTCAGCAGCTGATGAACCTAACCGTATTAGGAACGAATTCAATTTTAGAAATGTAGACGGCGTTCCTGCAAATGAAAGGCCAATAGAGTTTGGTAATACAGGAGGTTTTCAACAGCGAAAAACATCACAGGAT
>JBCBCH010000262.1:0-4454 GCA_038530835.1 Bacteroidota bacterium
GCGGAGGGTATGGCGCAAAAATGCGGAGGGTATGGCGCTTGCAGAACTTTTTGACATGCACAATGCTGGAACCGTTGGATTTTCGGACCATAAAGCTTCCTTGACCAATGCGAACCTTTTGAAAATCGCGTTGTTGTATGCCCAAAACTTTGAAGGATTGGTCTTGTCTTTCGCCAATGATAAAGCCATTACCGGTAAAGGCGTTGCCCATGAAGGTGAGGTTTCAACACAATTAGGGTTAAAGGGAATTCCTGCTTTGTCCGAAAGTTTGCAGATATCTCGCGATTTGTTTTTGCTGGAATATACCGGTGGCAAATTGCACATTCCCACTATCTCTACCAAAGAAAGTGTAGCCTTGATTGCAGCGGCCAAGAAAAAAGGGTTGGATGTAAGTTGTAGTGTGGCCATTCACAATTTGGTTTTTCAAGATGACCGTTTGATGGAGTTTGATAGTAATACCAAGTGCATGCCTCCTTTGCGTTCCCTTTCCCATAGCAAAGCGCTCATCAAAGGTGTTCAAAATGGCACAATCGATTTTGTTACTTCAGACCACACTCCTTTGGATATTGAAGAAAAACGTGTGGAATTCGACCATGCAGCTTATGGCACCTTGGGATTGGAAAGTGCCTTCGGTAGCTTGATGCCTGTTTTTGGCTTGGAAACCACCATCGCTCTATTGACCAAAGGCTATGAACGTTTTGGAATAGCAAAACCTGAATTGAGTGAAGGTGCTATGGCCTGTATGACGCTATTCGACCCAGATTCTGAATGGGTTTTTGATAAAGATTCCATTTATTCCAAATCAAAGAACAGTATGTTTTTAGGACAAAGTATGCAGGGGAAAGTATTAGGAGTCATCCACAATGATAAAGTGAAGCTTTGGAACTAAATGAAGCGAAACGTGGCAGGACCACGGCTATCGTTGCGCATATAACCATAGTGGGTTGTCTAATCGCCATGACGATGAACATAGAACCCAAAAACGCTTTCGCACGCTTTCACATTCGCCAAGCATTTGGCTGTCATCTACTTTACCACGCATTTGCTGTTTTTTTAAACTATTCCAATATCGATGTGGGGTGGTCTGTGTTGTATATTGCCTATTTGTTGGCTATTGGTTTTGGTTTATGGGCGAGTATTTCATACAAAAAGGCACTGCTGCCTTTAATAGGCCCATATTTTCAAAAATGGTTCAAATTCATCCCTTAAAATTGTACAATGTCCCAAACCCTTTCACTACACCATCTTGTTCGAGAATCTGATACCACTCAAACCCCTTCCCCGGCAATAATAATGCTTCATGGTTATGGAAGCAATGAGGAAGACCTGTTTTCTTTTGCTTCGGAATTACCGAATCAGTATACTGTTCTTTCGGTACAAGCGCCTTATCGATTGGAACCTTTTGGGCACGCTTGGTACGCCATCAATTTCGATGCGGAACAGGGAAAATGGAGTGATGATGCGCAAGCCATAGAAAGTCGCGATAAGATTTCAGGGTTTATTGATGAGGCAATTTCAGCCTACCAACTGGATGCTGGGAATGTAACGCTTTTAGGATTCAGTCAAGGCACTATTTTGAGCTATGCTGTGGCGTTATCCTATCCAGAAAAAGTAAAAAATGTAATCGCATTAAGTGGCTATATCAATGAAAAAATATTGGCCGAAAACTACAAGTCCAAAAACCACAAGGGTCTACATTTTTATGCCTCCCATGGGCAGGTAGACCAGGTCATTCCTGTTGAATGGGCCCAACGAACCCCCGCTTTTTTAAAGGATTTGGGCATTAACCACGTGTATGAAGAGTTTCCCGTAGGACATGGGGTATCACCACAAAACTTCTATTCTTTCCGAAATTGGTTAGAGCGCCATTAGTGACTCCTTGTGTACAGTAGGTAGTCCAGTCGGGTAAAATCAACTCCTAGGTCATCTTTTATCTCATACCCTATCAACAGGTCGCCCCAATAGTTTCCATCAGAAAAGTCCGCTAGCAACCATCGATGGTTTACGACCTTGATTTTGTTGATTTTAAAACTCCCATTCATACCTTCGTATGGCACCAAAATATTGTCACCTTTCTTTTCATTGGTTTCCAATAATTTGTCTGCGATGTAGGCTGCCGGATTTTCCAGTGGTAAATCTTCAAAATACGCCAAAGCATCATCATTGTTTTCCAGAGTGAAATATTGCTGGTCCAAGAAATCAATTCTTGCCGATTGCAGGGAATCCTTCAAAGCTTTGTTTTCCTCCCTGGTCTTATTCAATTCCTCATTAAGGGCTTTCTGAAGATTGTTGGCGCTAACAAATTGGAAAAGGGCAATCAACGCTGCAAAAACAAATAGATACAGAAAAATTTTATGCTTCATGAAAGGGCTACTTTTACTTTAAGATTATCATAGGCAAGAAACACATTGTCCGGGAGTTTGGCTTGTACTTCTTTATGAAAACCCAACAAATGGCTAATGTGGGTAAAGTACGTTCTTTTGGCACCAATGTCTTCTGAGAATTCCAAGGCTTCTTCCAGATTAAAATGGGAATGATGGGCTTCTTCCCTAAGGGCATTAACGACCAAAACATCCACTCCCCTAATCTTCATGCGTTCTTTTTCATCCACTTTTTTCACATCGGTGAGATAGGCGAAATCCCCAATGCGGTAGCCAAAGACCTGCAAACGATTATGGAAGGCTTCCACAGGGATGGCCTGTTGGTCCCCAATGTCAAAAGGTTTATCGTTGGACACGGTATTGATTTGAACTGCAGGGGCGCCTGGATAGCGGTTTTCATCTGCAAAAATGTAATCAAAACGGCGTTTGAGACAATCCAACACCCGTTGATGGGCGTAGATGGGAATATCGCCTTGCCGAAAGAAAAAGGGTCGAATGTCATCGATTCCAGCAGTATGGTCAGCGTGTTCGTGGGTAAACAGGATACCATCCAAACTGGAGACGGAATTGGTTAGCATTTGTTGTCTGAAATCGGGTCCGCAATCAATAACGTAATTGAATTCACCCCAACTGACCAGAACGGAAACACGAAGCCTTTTGTCTTTTGGGTCCTCGCTTAAACAAACCGGATGGCGGCTACCAATCACCGGGACCCCTTGCGAAGTTCCGGTGCCCAAAAAAGTAATGGTCATGCAGTCATCCATTAATTCCAAAATTATAACTTATTTATATATTTAGATTGCTTGAAGAATGTAACTTTGTTTTAATCCTAAAATACAAGCCATGGCTACCGAAACGGCTGATATCAACGCCTTTGAGAACATTCCATCCATTAAGGCGAAAACCCTGAGAATCAATTTAAATCGAAACATTTACGGAACTTTTGCAGAAATCGGAGCGGGCCAGGAAACAGCACGTCACTTTTTTAGAGCGGGTGGTGCTTCGGGAACTATTGCGAAAGCAATGAGCGCATACGACAAAGCGTTCAGCGACGCAATTTATGGGATTGAGGATGATGGCCGTTACGTTACCCAATCCAGGCTTCGTAAGATGTTGAACCATGAAATGCGATTGGTGCAAGAGCGTGTGGGGCATGATACCAACCCGAACTACCTTTTCTTTACCTATGCCAATACTGTAGCTACCATTGATTTTTCAAAACGGTACAAAGGTCATGGTTGGGTGGGCATTAAGTTTCAGCTAGACCCCAAACAAGAAGAGTTTGACGAGATTATCTTGCATGTACGCTTCAAACAGAATGAGGCCCGTTTACAACAAGAAACACTCGGGATATTAGGGGTTAACCTGATTTATGGTGCATTTTTCAAGAATGACCGGCCCAAGAAACTACTGAAATATTTGTACGACCATATTGATAAGGACACGGTTGAAATCGACATGGTGAACTTCCACGGTCCTAATTTTAATGAAGTGGATAACCGACTCATGAGTCTGCAGCTTATTCGAAACGGAATGACGGATGCTGTGATGTTTGGACCTGATGGAAACAACCTGTTGCCCGCAGCAGTGCTGTACAAAAAGAACATTCTGGCCCTTCGCGGGAGCTTTAGACCTGTAACCAAGGTGAACATGGATATGTTCCAAAAATCTTATGATATTTTTATACGGGAACAGACCGTAGAGTATGAAAACACCATCGTGGTGTTTGAAATTACCTTATCCAACCTAAAAGCCTCTGGCGAGATTGATGAACAGGATTTTATGGACCGGGCGGAGTTGCTTTCCTCTTTGGGACATACGGTTCTGATATCCAACTTTCAAGAGTATTTCAAGTTGGTGGAGTATTTCAACAACTACACCAAAGCGCGTATTGGTTTGACCATGGGCATCAACAACCTTATTGATGTTTTTGATGAAAAATACTATCGTCATTTGAGTGGTGGTATTTTGGAGGCATTCGGAAAGTTGTTTTTCAAGGATTTGAAGGTATACCTCGACCCTATGAAGGACCCAGAAACGGGAAAAATCATGACCAGCAACAACGTAAAGGTG
>JBCBCH010000263.1:0-4443 GCA_038530835.1 Bacteroidota bacterium
CTTGAATGACCGGAAATTCATAAGATTTTCCAGCATATTGAAGTATTGCGCTATCCGACATTGTTTGTTTTAAAAGATTAGTAAAATAGAACCGGAAATTTACGAAAAAGCGAAGGCATTAACAATTTGCCCTTACTATTTAATTCCTTATTAACAGCTTCTTTTCGGGTAAATAAAGAAGTAGGCTTTCTAGTTCAACAGATACAGTTGTTCGTAATACCCGTCCACGGATTTCTTCCAAGTGAACCGCATCCGTTTTGCACTAGCCTGGATTTTTTTCCAAGTGGCTTTGTCATTTTGATACAATTCCAAAATATCGTCAAAAGCCTTCAACATGTTTTTGATTTTCTCTTCGTAGGTGTCACCATCAAAAGCAAAACCCGTTTTCATGTCAGAGACCGTGTCCTTAAGACCTCCTGTATGGTGTACCAAACAAGGATTGCCATTTCGCATGGAAAGCATTTGACTTATACCACATGGCTCAAACAAGCTGGGCATAAAATAAAGATTGGATTCCAAATAAATGGAGTCAATCAGCTTTTCAGATTGCCCATTGGTAAATACAAAATTCTTGTGCTCGTAGCTCAATTTTCGAAAGAGTTCTTCATATTCGGGAGCACCAGTGCCCAGCAACATGAAAATACCATTAACGGATTCCAATTTTTTCAAGATTTCGACAAAAGCCTCAGGTGAACGCATGAAAAAGTAGAATTTCTGTTCGGTCAATCGTGCTACACTCGACACAATGAACTCTGGACGGTTGTCCACAAAATCCATGATTTTCTCACCCGTATGGGCCAAAAAGTCAGCTTTGTATTTTTTGGATTCTTCTTGTAACCATTTGAACAGGGCTTTTACCGTGTTGCGATAGATAAAGCCTTTTTCTTCTTTGTTGATGTTTTTATAATTGCATCCATTCAAAATCCCGATAAGCCTGCCCTCTTCATTGGCTTTTTGCAAATCCATTTCCAAACCTTCACCCCCTATAAACTCGGGCGGAGAACTTGGCTTCATGACATCTTCTTTGTACGACGGAGAAACGGTATGCACGGCATCGGCAAAGCGAATACCGACAGCCATCAAGTTGATACAATCTTGATAGCGATAGTCCATGAGGTTTTTGTAGTCGATTTCTATCTGTGGAAACCAGTTCTCAACGGAAGAGTAGTTATTCCCGAAAGGGCGAATGCCTTGGATGGCGAGATTGTGAATGCTGTATACAAAACGAATTTCCTTAAGGACTTTATAATCCTGATGATATTCCCTAAGAAAAAGCAGCAAGCTGGAATGCCAATCATGCAGATGGACCACATCCAAACGACCAAAAACCCCCTTTTTGATGGCTTCTGCGACAACAGCACAAAAAATGAAATATTTGATGGCATCCGTGTAAAACGGTTCTTCTGGGTCATTATGGTAAATATGCGCTATATCGCCAGCCTCAATTTCTGGATGGTGAATAACGTAATGAACAATGTTGGGGAACTCTTTTTTAGGTTTTACTTCATAGAGTTCGGCATTGTATACCATTCCACGGAGTTCCACGTTCAAGGTCGTTTTGAAAATACCGTCTTGGTGTAATCTTGAATATGAAGGCACAATTACATGCACCTTGTCACCATGTTCGGAAATTTGCCTGGGTACATCGCGGACGACGTCGCCCATGCCTCCTGCCTTACAATCCGCAATGGCATCGTTTTCGGCGGCTACAAACAGAAAATTGTTCATTCGTGGTAAGTTTTGTTAGGTCTGGTCGATTTTGGTTTAAGTTACCCAAAGTTTGATTTGCAGACAAAAAAAAGCCTTTCCTGAATGGGAAAGGCTTTTTATATACTAATAAAACATTATCATTTTACCTTAAAGGCCTTCTCTTGAGGATAGTAAGCGGTATGACCCAACAACTCTTCAATGCGAAGCAGCTGGTTGTACTTGGCCATACGGTCACTTCGCGATGCAGAACCAGTCTTGATTTGACCCGTGTTCAATGCTACCGCCAAATCAGCGATCGTATTGTCTTCCGTCTCACCGGAACGGTGGGACATCACCGAAGTGTATCCTGCATTTTTAGCCATGTTGACGGCAGCTATCGTTTCGGTCAGCGTACCGATTTGGTTTACTTTGATAAGAATGGAGTTTGCAATTCCATTCTCAATACCTCGAGAAAGTCTCTCTACATTGGTCACGAACAAGTCGTCACCAACCAATTGTACTTTGTCACCTACTTTATCGGTCAACATTTTCCAACCGTCCCAATCATTTTCGTCCATTCCATCTTCAATGGAAATGATAGGGTATTTACCGCACAAATCAGCCAAATACTGTGCTTGCTCCTCTGAAGTTCGCACCACGCCTTTATCTCCTTCAAATTTGGTGTAGTCGTATTTTCCATCTACATAGAATTCCGCAGAAGCGCAATCCAAGGCAATCATTACATCGTCGCCAAGATTGTATCCGGCCTTTTCAACCGCTTTGGCAATCGTGTCCAAGGCATCTTCGGTTCCGCCTTCCAAAGTTGGTGCAAAACCTCCTTCATCTCCTACAGCAGTACTCAACCCACGGTCGTGCAGTACTTTTTTCAAGTTGTGGAAGATTTCGGTTCCCATTTGCATGGCGTGGCTAAAGTTTTTGGCTTTAACGGGCATCACCATAAATTCTTGGAACGCTATCGGGGCATCGGAATGTGAGCCGCCATTGATGATATTCATCATTGGAACAGGTAACGTATTGGCACTTACGCCACCGACGTATCGGTACAATGGAAGTCCCAATTCTTCCGCGGCAGCTTTGGCCACTGCCAAAGAAACACCCAAAATGGCATTCGCCCCCAGTTTTGATTTGTTTGGCGTACCATCCAAATCAATCATGGTTTGGTCAATATGATTTTGGTCGAACACAGATACTCCAATCAACTCTTCAGCAATCACGGTGTTGACATTGTTCACAGCTTTGCTTACCCCTTTTCCCATAAAGGTATCGCCGCCATCTCTCAATTCTACCGCTTCATGTTCTCCTGTAGAAGCTCCGGAAGGAACAGCAGCTCTTCCCATTAAACCATTAGCGGTGATTACGTCAACCTCGACAGTTGGGTTTCCTCTGGAATCAAGTATTTGTCTTGCGTGAATGTGTTCTATAAAACTCATTGTCAAATTCTTTTTGTTTGGATATTAAGTGGCTAAGATACGAATGCTTAAAGGTTTAGGCTCCGTATCCTTTAGGATAATAACTTAAAAATAAACTACATCGGTTTCGTTGCCTCAAGACTTGATGGCCTCGAAAAACTGGTCGAACAAATACTCCGCATCGTGTGGCCCAGGACTAGCTTCGGGGTGGTATTGTACAGAAAAAACGGGTCTTTCCTTCATTTTGATTCCTGCAACCGTATTATCATTCAAATGTACATGGGTAATTTCCAAAGCCTCATTTGCCTCGGTTTCCTCACGACTGATGGCAAAACCATGGTTCTGGGAAGTGATTTCACCTTTGCCTGTAATCAAATTCAAAATCGGATGGTTGATTCCACGGTGTCCATGGTGCATCTTATAAGTAGAAACCCCATTGGCCAAGGCCAAGACTTGGTGTCCCAAGCAAATTCCGAAAAGTGGTTTGTCTGACGCAATCATTTCTTTTGCCGTGGCGATGGCTTCTTCCAAAGGCTCTGGGTCGCCAGGACCATTGGAAATGAAGTATCCGTCAGGATTCCATGCTTTCAAGTCCTCAAAGGCAGCGTTGTATGGGAACACTTTGATGTAAGCCCCACGTTTGGCCAAATTTCGAAGGATGTTCTTTTTAATACCAATGTCCAAGGCAGAAATTCGGATATCCGCATCCTCTTCCCCAAAGTAATACGGTTCAGTAGTAGATACTTTTGAAGCCAGTTCCAAGCCTTCCATGCTGGGTACTTGTTTCAATTCTTCCTTAAGGGTATCAATTTCATCAACTCGGGTGGAGATTATGGCGTTCATCGCACCGTTGTCTCGAATATAGGCTACCAAGGCCCGCGTATCCACATCTGAGATGGCAAAAAGGTTGTTGTCTTCCAAGAACTCCAACAAGCTTTTGTCTGCACTTGGTCGCGAATACTCGTAACTAAAGTTTTTGCAAATCAGCCCTGAAATCTTAATCGCATCGGACTCCACTTCATCTTCTTGCGTCCCATAATTCCCAATGTGGGCATTGGTAGTCACCATGAGTTGCCCAAAATAGGAGGGGTCGGTAAAAATTTCTTGGTATCCGGTCATACCGGTGTTGAAACATACTTCCCCAACGGCGGTTCCTTCTTTGTTCCCAACAGACTTTCCATAGAAGATGGTTCCGTCCGCCAAAAGTATGAGTGCTTTTCTTTTTGAGTAATACTTCATTTTCCCAGATGCGATTTAACGTAACAAAAAAACATAAAAAAAGGATAAGTCTGCACTTATCCTTTTCCCACTTATAAACTATTTA
>JBCBCH010000264.1:0-4435 GCA_038530835.1 Bacteroidota bacterium
GCGCTGGAAACTGTATATGTCATCATCACCCTTTCCGCCTTCTCGATTGGATGAAAAATAGCCTCGATTCGCACTTTCCTTTACGATGTAGGCGAAATCATCTTTTTTACTATTCAGCGGGCTGCCCAAATTCATCACCGGGCCAAAACCATCGGCACTCAGGTCACTTTCAAAAACATCTAGTCCGCCAAGCCCTAAGTGACCATCTGACGCAAAGTATATTTTTTCTTCAGTGATATACGGGAACATTTCCCTACCACTGGTATTGATTTGCGGCCCTAAGTTCATCGGTTGCGAATACGTTCCATCTTCCATAATCTCCAACATAAATATGTCGGTTCCACCAATGCTTCCCGGCATGTCGGAAACAAAGAACAGGAATCTGCCGTCAGGACTCAAGGCCGGTTGCCCTACGGAGTAGCTTTCACTATTGAATGGCAACTCTTCTGCTTCGGTCCACTCCCCACCGCGTAATTCGGATTTATACATTTTGAGGTGGTTGGTTCCCTCCTCGTCCCGTTGCAAATCTCTATTGGTGTAGTTGTTTCTTGTGAAGTACACAGTGTTTCCTTCAGGTCCAAACGCTACGCCAGCCTCATGGTATCGAGTATTCAGAATTTCGGAAAAGGGTAATACCTCTGTTAAATCCGAGCCCAATTCAATCGTATCGGCCATAAACAAATCCAAATAGGGTTGACGATTCCACTGGTACACTCGCGTCTCAAACACCAACGAATCCCGGCTGGAAGCAAAAACGATTTTTTCTTTGTAAAACGCAGGTCCAAAATCAGCTACTTCTGAATTTATGGCCAAGTTGGAAACGAAAAATTGTGGCTGTTTATCCATAATCTCATCCAAACTCAAGTCGTTGTTTTGGAGTTGGGCTACTTCAAACTTCGTCGTATCGGCTCGTTTTTCATAGATTTTCATCAAGGCTTTGGCCAAATCGTATTTGCCGGTACCCTTAAGGGCATGCACATAACGAAAGGCGTACTCTTTGGTCACTTCCTTTTCGTATTTGGAAAACAGTTTTCCATACCATTTCACCGCATTTTCCATGTCGGTATTGAAATAGTACGCATCGGCCAAACGTTCCAAAACATGTTGGGAATCATTTCCCTTATCTACCATGTATTGGTATTGCTGGGCGGCTCGCACATAAAAAAGGTTGTCAAAGCTAGAATCGGCATTTGTAGACTTCATTTGCCCCTGAAGAGCTGAAAAAATCAAAAGGAAGCCGAGGAGGAGGTTGGTTTTTAAGCTTGGCATTTTAGTAAAATCTTGGTGATTTAAGTCTTTTTTCAACGGTTTTGAATTCATATCTCAAGAATATCTCATGAGTTCCGCTTGTATAATCGGTCAAGTCTGTGGTGGTTAGGTCGTAGGCATACCCTACGCTCAGGTCAGGCGAAATCTGAAGGCCGAACAGCCCAGAAAATGAATCGTCCCAACGATAGGCTACTCCAAAGGTAAGGGTTTCTCGTATCATAGCGTTAGCGGAAATGTCTGCTATAATCGGAGCCCCTGGCACCCATTTCACGAAGAAAGCAGGTTTGAACTGTACATCAGGGGTCATATTAAAAATCTTTCCCCCTATTAAAAAGTAATGCAGGCGCTCTGAGGCAATCACTTGTTCTTGACCATTATAGTGTTCTTCAGAAAAGAAATTCGGAACGGCCAGCCCCAAATATCCTTTGGAATTATGATAATATACCCCAGCCCCAATGGTGGGAAAAAATTTATTTTCAATATTGTTCTGAAAAGCGATATCAGGATTTTGTGTTGACCCTTCTGTGAAATCTACATTGAAAAGTCTTCCTCCGGCTTTCAATCCAAAAGATAATCTTTTGTCGGTATCATTCAATCGCAAGGTATACGAGAAATTTCCATCTATAAAAAACTCGTTCGCAGGACCCAAGGCGTCATTGGTCAACACCAACCCTAATCCCACGTTTTTTCCAACAGGTCCATCCACGGCCAGAACTTGTGTAGTAGGCGCCCCATTGATGCCCACCCATTGCGAGCGGTGCATGACCAAAGCGGACAAATGCCCTCTTGAGCCTGAGTAAGCGGGATTGACGCTCAAAGTATTATACATGTATTGGGTATACTGCGGGTCTTGCTGTCCAAACAGCGCAACACCCATCAGCAGTGCAATAGTCAAGAAAATTAGGTTGATTTGACCTTTCATTTTTTGTGTGTTTTTGTTATTTACCGTCCTCATTGACCTATCTGTTTATGTATAACCAATCCGTTCTTGGCTCAGAGCCATCTCCTAAATCGAGGACATAGTAATAAGTGCCTACTGGTAGTAAATCTCCCTTTTTAATCGTGGCCCTGCCATTCGAGGTACCATCCCAATTATTATTGTAGGAGCGCTGCTCAAACACTAGATTTCCCCAGCGATTGTAAACCTGCAGAAGATTATTTGGGTATTGCGCAATGCAATCAATCACGAAAGTTTCGTTCACGCCATCTCCGTTCGGTGAAAATTCATTGTATACGTTCAAACAGCTGGGTTCAATTGTAGCTTGGGCGCTATCATTTGAACTGTCCACATCAAGTTGGTCAACAAAAGACAGGGATGCGGTGTTCAAATAGTCCGTACCGTCCAATACTTCAACGGTCAAGGTCAAGGTAGCTGTGGATTGCGCATCCAAACTAGGAATGTCCCAAAAACCTGAGACCGCATCATAGGTTCCGTTCGTCGCTTGCGCTGCACCTAATTGGTATCCAGCGGGAATTTGCTCCTCAATTCCGATGTTAGTGGCAGGTTCGTTCCCTTGATTGCTGGCAGTGATGGTAAATACAACATCATCCCCAATCCTTGGAGTTGGGTTGTCCACCGTTTTGGTCAAAGCAATATCAGTGGTTTGTGGTGTCACAAAAGCAGAGGCTTCGTCATCATCTTCAAGACCATCGTTTAAATCGTCCACATCAAAACCTGAACCAGGGTCACTATCCGGGTCAGCGGAATTACTTGCGGTTACCTGGGCCTGATTTAAATACTCATCAGTCGCTCCCGTAGGCGCATTCACCACAGCAGACACGATAAGTGTTTCAGTAGTTCCATTGGGAATGATGCCATTTAAAGACCAAATTCCCGTTTCGTCATTGTAAATTCCCGCTGTTGAAATATAGGATTGGAAAGTGTACCCCACAGGAAGTAAATCGGTGACGATGACTCCTCTCGCTCCACTGGTTCCTCCATTGAAGACGTTAACTGTGAATTCTACAACATCGCCAACATTCGGTTCCGTTTCGTCAACGGTCTTGGTCAAGGAAAGGTCTGCAATACCATCAGGGCCTGGCACGACGGTATCTTGGTCATCTTCTGAATTCAAGTTGTTATCTGGTGTGGAATCCGGGTCAAACGTATCCAAGGCAATCAGCTCCGCCGTATTGGCGTACTCTCCCGTCGGAAGCACCGTAGCGGTGATTTCCAGGGTAGCGGTTGTTCCATTGGCCAAAGAAGCCAAATCCCATGCTCCGGTCACATTATTGTAGGTGCCGGCCGAAGGAATATCCCCAACAAACGTATATCCGGAAGCCAAAATATCTTCAATTACCAATCCGGTGGCTTCGTTGGGCCCATCATTGCGTACCGTAATGGTAAAAGTGATGTTCGACCCCACTGATGGATTGATGTTATCCACGGTTTTGGTTAAGGAAATATCCGTCAAGATTCTTGGTCGTGTTAGCTGTTCATCTTGGTCGTCTTCAGATGATACATTGTTGCCGGGCGTAGAATCTGGGTCCAATTCGGTTACCGCGATAACCTCAGCAACATTCGTATACACTCCAGTGGCATTTACCTGAGCAGTAATGTTGAGTACTTGCGTGGTTCCACCTGCCACAATAGGCAAACTCCACAATCCGGTCCCAGCATCATAGATTCCCGCGGAATCATCGGAAACATAGGTGTAGCCCGAAGGAAGTAAATCAGAGACCACAATGTTGGTGGCGTCACTTGGGCCTTCATTTACCAAGGTTAGCGTAAAGACCACATTATCCAAAACATCTGGTGTCTCATTATCCACCGTTTTTGTCAGGGACAAATCAGCTACTGGGATAGGCGTTGTACCGGCACTATCTTGGTCGTTTTCGGCAACTACGCCGTTGTTTGGCGTACTGTTTGGGTCAAGATTACTGGACGAAAACACTTCCGCAACATTGAAGTAATCACCCGTTGGATTCACCAAAGCAACAATATTCAAAGTTTCAATAGTTCCGTTGGGAATGACACCATTTAACTGCCATATTCCAGTTGTAGGATTATAAACTCCAGCAGTTCGGTTGTTCGATACATAGGTATATCCAGAAGGAAGCAAATCTTCAATTTGCACTCCAGTCACGTCGCTGGGGCCATTGTTTTCAACACTAATGTTAAAGATTACCTCGTCCCCTACTCTTGGCGATAAAACATCCACTGACT
>JBCBCH010000265.1:0-4385 GCA_038530835.1 Bacteroidota bacterium
CTGGCAAACCATACTGCTGGAATTCGTGGGTATCGCGGTAAGGAATTTGCCATGAATCAACCCTATTCCATTCAAGATAGTTTGCAGGTTTTTCAAAATGACCCTCTGCAATTTGAACCGGGTAAAGGGTATCTCTACAACAGTTTTGACTTTGTGCTCTTATCCTTGGCCATGGAAAGGGCAGCCGGAACACCATTTGAAACCTATGTGCAAGAAAAAGTGCTATTGCCTTTGGGGATGAAGCACACCATTCCCGAAAAAGTCAATGCGGTTAATGAAGGCAGGGTCACTGAACGGAGTCGAAGTGACCGTACTTTTATTCAATCAACAAACTATACCAAGTCCGTTTCGGGTTTTCGGAAGGCCGTTCCAGTGAACAATTTTTACAAACTTGCGGGTGGAGGTTATCTTTCTACGAGCGCTGATATCGCCAAAATGGGCCATGCTCTCTTACAAAAAGAACTATTGGACCAGAAAACCTATCAAGAAATTCTTTTCAATTACCCCGTGAAAGACAAACCCATCTATTATGGTTTGGGTTTTCAAGTAAGCCAGGATGTTGCTGGTAGACCTTATTTTGGTCATGTAGGGAATAGTGTGGGAGCGTATACCAACTTTTACGCTTACCCTAAGGAGAACACTATCATTGCAATTTTAATCAATTGTACGGACCCTAAGGTTCAGAATGATTTGGATAGCGCTATTCAGTCTGTTTGGAATTGAATCCATAAGAATTCTATTTTTGTATAGTGAGATGCTTCGTATTGTGACAAAGGGAAAAACACTTTTACTACTTTTTTGGATGGCGGGTTTCTTGGCCGTCTTCGCCAATGATGCCCAAACGGATAGCATTTTACAGCAAAGCGATTCCCTGTTTCAAACATCGGAACTTTCCTTATCCGAATGGAAACGCTTCAAACGCTTCACTGAAAAACTGGAGTTGACTACCACCCAAAACGATACGGCCCAGCAGCGACTGAAGGCCTACACACGAGATTCCCTTCAGATTTTGGAAGTAAAGTTGATGGCCTTGAAAGTGTTGCAATCCAAACATTTGCTGGACCAAGAAATTCGCGAAAACACGGCGTATTATCGAAATTTGGTTGGCAGGCTTCGTGCAAGTTCGATTCCGCCCAGGGAATACCAGTTCTTAGAGGAGAAAATGGCTTTACTCAAATACAGAACATTGGAGAACCAATTGGCGGACAGCCAAACCACCAATCGACTGTTAATAGGAATTGTGGCGTTGCTTTCTATTTTGCTTATTGGCCTAGTATTCAACTTCCGTAAGAAACGAAGTCCCCAATTGAGCAAACAAGAACAGATTATCCAAAACCTGATTCTTTCTGGTAAAACGAATAAAGAAATAGCAACCGAGTTGTTCATAAGCTTGAGTACAGTCAAAACCCATATTACCAATCTATACAGTAAGCTCAACGTTTCAGGTAGAGCTGAGCTTTTCGAAAAAAAGAACGGGTACTAGTACCGAATTCCTACCCTTTTGAAGGCAACTATGAAGCATGATGCTAGTTCCTTTGTTGGAGAAAGCAGTAATCATGTCTTACAAAAAATGGAATTTGATGCTCGGGTGGTTGCTTTTTGTCAATGCTCTAGTAACCTATACACTCACCATGGAACCCACGGTGAGCTTTTGGGATACAGGGGAGTACATCGCGACTTCTGCCAAACTTGAAATTGCCCACCCACCGGGCGCACCGTTATTCCAAATGATTGGCGCTTTTTTTGCATTATTTGCGCAAAACAAGACCCAAATTGCTACTCTGGTCAACTTTTCCTCTTGCTTGGCGAGTGCTTTTACAATTCTCCTCCTATTTTGGACTATTACCCGGCTCATCGAGAAACTGGTGACCCAAAAAACCGAACGTTCAAAATCCAATATGGTTTTGGTATTGGGTTCGGGTGTGGTAGGTGCGCTCAGTTTCACCTATTCCGACAGCTTTTGGTTTAATGCAACCGAGACTGAAGTGTACGCCATGGCTACGGGTATGATGGCGCTATTGATTTGGTTAGGGCTACGATGGATGGATGATTTCGACAAACCACAGGCCAATCGATGGCCCTTGTTGATTTCTTTCATTACCGGACTCACCTTCGGAATTCAATTCATGGGGTTTTTGGTGATTCCGTCTTTGGTGTTACTATATTATTTCAAAATAACCCAAAAAGTAACGTTCAAGAATTTCATAATCGCTAATATTTTAGGAGTAGGGCTATTGTTCTTTGTTTTTAAGTTTTCCTTGACCTATGTGCTCAAATTTTTTGCCTGGGGTGAAATCTTTTTTGTGAACCAATTTGGAGTTCCTTTCAATGCCGGTTCGCTAATTATTTTACTGCTCTTTTGTGGCACTTTTTTTCTAACGCTACGCTTTACGGTCCTCAAGGGTTGGGTTAGGGCCAATACGATAGTGTTGTGTTTTTTGTTTCTGTTTCTTGGATTTTCTTCCTGGTTGATGTTGCCTTTGCGGGCAAGTGTACATGTGGGCATCAATGAAAATGACCCCTCTGATGCTCGAACGCTTTTGGCGTACTACAATCGTGAGCAATACCCTAGTACTGATAGTCCTTTTTACGGGGCCTATTATACGGATAGGTTTGCCCCTGGCGGGGATAGCCGTGATGACAATCCGAAATATGAGCGGGATGAAGCTTTGGGGAAATACGTCATTGTGAATGAGTACGAAGAAGCCCTTCAAGGTCCTCATCCCAATCATGTTGGATTTCTACCCAGAATGTGGAGCAGTGACCAGGCGGTGAACTATTCGAAATACTTTGGTCCCGTAGCGTTTCAAATCAAACCGAAGTACCGCTCCAGCGCAGAGTTGCGCGATACGGTTTCGAGATTCAAGGAAGATTATGAAAATGGGTCCATTGATGAAGAAGGATATATTCGTTTTTTGACCGATTTCAATGAGTATCTCACGGTTCAACCTCCTTCGCTATGGGATAATGTGAAATTTATGTTCCAATATCAATTTGGATATCTCTACATGCGCTATTTCATGTGGAATTTCGTGGGAAGGCAAAATGACACACAAGGCAGATATGACGGAAACGGCGGTTGGTTGAGTGGGATTTCTTTTTTGGACGAAATCCATCTGGGTAGCCAAACAGATTTGCCGGATACCGTAAAGGAAAACAAGGGGCGAAACACTTATTTCTACTTGCCGCTATTGCTTGGAATCATCGGCTTGGTGTTTCAACTTACAACGGACCGAAAGCAATTTTGGGTGTTTTTTGTGTTTTTCATTTTTTCAGGAGTTGCCATTCAGTTTTATACGAATCCCTACATTTTTCAACCACGGGAACGCGATTATTCGTTGGTCGGTTCGTTTTATGCGTTTTCCATTTGGATAGGAATTGGGGTGTATGGAATTTTTGATGCTTTTCGAAAGTACATCCCTAAAAAATTGGGCGTTCAAGTTATCGGCGTTCTTGGTTTATGTAGCGTTCCCTTGTTGATGGCCTTTCAAAATTGGGATGACCATGACCGCTCGAATCGGTATACCGCACGCGCATCCGCGAAAGCGTATTTGGATTCTACGCAAAAAGACGCTGGAGCCATCCTTTTTACTATTGGAGATAACGATAATTTTCCACTATGGTATCTTCAAGAAATAGAAGGCTATCGCACCGATACCAGGGTAATTGTGACCAGTTATTTTGCCACGGACTGGTACATCGACCAAATGAAACGAAAAGCCTATGATAGCGAACCCATTCCCTCCCAACTAACGCATGATAAATATAGTTATGGCACGAGGGACGCGATTTATTTCCAAAATGTGACAGACAACCGCTGGCTTATAAAGGACTTTATGAATTGGATTGGGAGTGACCATCCACAAACGAAATATGAACACATCATCAAGACTCAAGGGGCAGACCCCAACGAATATCCAGAAAGTACCCGAAATCTGGTATACTATCCCACAAACAAGATTCGTGTACCCGTCAACAAAGCGAATGTATTGAAAAGTGGTTTGGTAAAACCTGAGGATGCGGACCAAATCGTAGAGTATATTGACATTGATTTACCCAAGAACTATCTGCCCAAGAATCGCCTTTTAATGCTGGATATCATTGCGAACAATAATTGGGAGCGACCGATCTATTTTTCGGGAGGCAGTTTTGACGATGCCGAATACATTTGGATGAAAGAATATTTGCAAAGGGATGGATTGGCGTACAAATTGGTTCCCATAAAAACACCTTATGATGGTGGGTATCAAATGGGGAGAATTGATACAGAGCTCTCCTATGCAATTGCCAAAAAGTGGGAATGGGGCAATTCTGGAAGTGCTGACATTTATCACGACCCGCAAACCCGAAAACAGTTTGGGGTTACCCTTAGATTAAGTTTGGCA
>JBCBCH010000266.1:0-4342 GCA_038530835.1 Bacteroidota bacterium
ATCGCACAAATGTGTTAGTACCACACTATCCACTCCCCCACTGCAGGCAATGATGAGCGATGCCTTTTTCAAAAAAGGAAATTGCTTTTCTATATGGTTTCGGAACCGTGTTAACACTTTGTCCGCTAAATTAGGGGTTTTTGGACTCAAGGACTTTTCGCATGGCCTTGGCTTTCAAAAGGCATTCTTGGTATTCCTTTTCAGGATTTGATTTGGCCGTAATCGCGCTACCAACCGAAAATGAAACATATTGCGTTTCGGAATTGTATAAAATGCTGCGGATGACCACGTTGAAATCAAAATCGCCATTCGGTGCAAAATACCCCACGGTTCCGCTATATAAGCCCCTTTTTGTTACTTCATGTTGTTCGATGAGTTTCATCGCTGAAATTTTTGGGGCGCCAGTCATGCTCCCCATAGGGAAAGTATCCCGAATCAAATCTGTCGATTTTTTGTGTTCATCTACTTTAGCTTTGACCGTACTTATCATCTGGTGTACTTGCTCAAAACTGTAAACCTCGCATAATTCTGCTACGGAAACGCTTCCTTTCAAAGCACCTTTGGACAAATCATTTCGAACCAAATCGGTTATCATTATGTTTTCAGACCGTTCTTTGGGGTCTTCTTTCAAGGCTTTGGCAATAGCCTTGTCCTCCTGAGCATTGGAACCTCGGGGCGCCGTTCCTTTAATGGGTTGTGATAAGATGGTACTTCCTACTCTTTTCAAATACCGTTCTGGAGAAGCACACAAAAGATGTTTTTCCTTCCAACGCAATAGGGCGCTGAAGGGTGCCTTGCTTATAGCGTTGAGGCGTTCAAACGTTTGAACAGGATTTATAGAGGTGTTTTCCGCATAAAACTCTTGACAAAAGTTCGCTTCATAAATATCTCCCTTATAGATATGCTTCAATAAGGAGCTTACTTTTCGAAAATAGGCTTCCTTGTGGATTCGCATACGGATACGGGGTATTTCCGGCGAAAAAGAGCTGGCCTCTTGGAAAAGAAATGTTTGCAGAAAATCAAAATCTGCTTGAATCTTATCTTTTAATTCTTTCCGATACAGAAAGGTGACTTCATCCCCTTTTAATTGTATGATTTTATCTGGAACAAAAAAACCCATCAAGGGAAAACCAACATGGTCGGGATTCTCAGAAACCAAAGGTTCTAATTGGTTTTTGACATCATAGCTGATAAACCCAAACAGCCAATCTTGCGCTTTGTCCAAGAAATCTTGAACTTCATCGAGGGAATGGAAGGTCAATTGAGAACGACCCGTCTGTTCTGCAACTGCCAAAGTAGCTTCGAAATTGGAGTATGCATCTATATGACCATTGCTATCCAACCACACCGAATGGTCAAACCGATGTCCCCAATACATCAAGGCTCGTTTGAACCGTTGAGGGTGTTCAAGTCTAAAATTCTGGGAAATCCTGTGCAAGCTGGTCTAACTTACTTCTTTAAGAAATGCCTCCAAAGCAGCGTGATGTTTGGATGCCATTTCTGCGTCCACGATTCCATCTGACGTTAAATTTTGGCCAAAAGAAGGCAAAGAGAACGTAGCCACTACTTTACCTCCAAAATAAGGTAGCATTTGCTCAGCGCGGCTTAATGCATTTTTCGCACCCCCTTTGCCCGGAGAGGCGGACATCAGTAAAATAGGCTTGTCTGCCAAAAAAGTACGTTCCAATCGCGAAAGCCAATCCACTATATTTTTGAAATAGGCCGAGATGTTGCCGTTATGCTCATTGACCGATAAAACCACTCCATCCACTTGGGCAAATTCGTTCTTGAATTCTACCAAGGAATTTGAGAACCCTATTTGCTTTTCTATATCAGCAGAATACATGGGAAAGGGGTAGCGCGTCATGTCAAGCACGCGTACTTCGTGATTCTTTATCTGCGCAGCGGTATGTTTTACCAATTGGAGATTGATGGATGTGGAAGAATTGCTTCCGGCGAATGCCAAAATCTTAGCCATAACTGAAAAATAACGTTGTTTTGCTAAAATACCGCAAAGCCCCGAATACTTGAATGTATTTTGTCTAATTTTGCGCCATAAGAAATCCAAACCTATTGCGTTTCAAGTATATAGGTTAATTGATTGTCATGAAAGCCAAAACGACCCGACTGTTTTTTATTGATGCCATTCGCGCATGGGCTATTTTGATGATGTTGCAGGGACACTTCATTGATGGGCTTTTGGACCCTATTTTCCGTGATAGTGACAACATGGTCTTCAGTACTTGGTTGTATTTCCGAGGGATTACAGCTCCAGTTTTCTTTACCGTATCGGGCTTTATTTTTACATATTTGTTATTACGCTCCCCTCAACAGGGCAAGGAGAATCCAAGGATTAGAAAAGGCATACGACGGGGTTTTCAGCTGCTTTTGATTGGCTATTTGCTCCGCATGAACTTATTGGGCTTGTTACAAGGTGAGGTGTACAATGCTTTTTATTTGGTTGATGTTTTGCATTGTATTGGACTTTCGCTTTTGTCCATCATAGGAATATATGTGTTTAGTAGTAAAAGGCCTTCTTATGTTTTCCCTTCGCTTTTATTGTTGACCACTGTTTTGCTTTTCGTCTTTGAGCCTCTCTACAAGCAATGGTCATTCGATTTTCTGCCGTATGCGGTTGCAAATTATTTTACTAAAGCGAACGGTTCGGTCTTTACGATAATCCCTTGGTTGGGATATGCTTCCATTGGTGCTTTCATTTCTGTCTTATTCAATCGTTTCAAAACATACAAACATTTGCATGCCGTCGCCATTGGTGTTTTCCTTTCGATGGGTGCTTCACTTATATTCCTTTCTTCGCCAGCCTTTGTGAATTTGTTTAAATGGACTGGTATTTTACTGTTCAAGCAGATTGAATTGAACAACTATCTGTTTATTCGGTTAGGTGATGTATTTGTAGTATTCGCTCTTTTCATGCTATTGCAGGCCGCTTTGAAACATAGGACCATTCTTAAGATTGGTAGCAACACGCTTTCCATCTACGTAATCCATTTTATCATATTATACGGCAGTTTTACAGGCTTGGGATTGTACCGCTTCTTTGACCATAGCTTGAGTCCCCTGATAGCTATTCCAGGTGCTATCGCCTTTATGGTGGTTTGCACGGGACTTGCATTACAATACGACAAGCGAGAACAGGAAATCAAAACGGTACTACAATCTGCTTTGCTAAAAGGTATGGGCCAACTCGTTGAAATTTGGAAAACGCTGGTTCCTATTTTCAAGGAGTTGCTCCGGAAAGGACGTGACTTTGTTTTCAAAATACTACGTCCTCAACGTAGTTAGATTGCTCGACTCATTCAATGGTGATTGCTTCGGAGAGCAATAAGTCCCTTACGATAGGACGCAGCTGGGAAAAGGTTCTCCCCACTTCAATATCCGGATGGTACAGGGTTTTAATCATCGCAGCATCAAAACTTGAAAACTCTGGAGCCAACCCACTGCACATGAAACTTCTTGAAGGGTCGTTAAACTGTTGGCAATAATTAGTACTTGAATGCCCTAAGCCCATAATATGTCCCAGCTCATGGTCGAACAATGGGATACTAGTGTTTTTGACCCAAATCCTTCCGACGGTAATGTTGAAATTCCCATCTCGATTAAACAGCGCGTAGCCCGAAAAATTTCCGGCCGAGATACGGTCGTACATATCAGGCCAAAGGCTTTCTATTTCGGATTCTTGCCCCAAGTACAGACGAATATTGGCGTTGGAAACGTCATCTGTAAGCTCCAAACGGGTACCATCCGTGATAAAATTGTTCCAAACCTCTAGTTGATTTTCGACGCCTTGTCGATACGAATCCACAATAGTACCCTCCAGTGACAAGCGTACCACCCCAGACCACTTTTCGTTTCGGTCACCACCAAACGAAGTGGGGCTGAAATTAAAGGTTACGTATTCATATTCTTCGATGAAGGCTTCTTGTTGTTCAGAAAGTTCCTGAGCTTGTGTGGGATCATTATCAACATTCGGGCCGTCGTCACTGCCACAGGCAGAAATCAGAAGAAAAGTAGCAATGTATGCTAGAAATTGAAGCTTTTTCATAGTAGAACGGTTGTGGTTGGACGCACCTTTTCATTTAAAGGTACAAACTTATTCCGCAGCTATAGCTTGATGGCTTCAGATTGCAGTAACCTCCTAACGATGGGTTCCACAACTTCGAAGGGTTCCGCATTGGGAATATCAGGATGGTAAAGGGTACGGATAATCCCTAAATCAAATTTAGAATACGATTGGCGCATCCCTGAAGGACACATAAAGCTTGTTGAAGCATTGGAGTTGTTCTGGCAGAATCCAGCACTTGAATGCCCTAGACCCATGATA
>JBCBCH010000267.1:0-4315 GCA_038530835.1 Bacteroidota bacterium
GTCTTTCGAAACGCTCTACCACTTTTGGAATGACCTGATTTCGTATTAGGTGTTTCATCTCGAATGGCACTCCCGGGAGTGAAATGAACACGGTTCCTTCCTTTTCCATCCAAATTCCAGGAGCGGTACCATGCGCATTGAAAAGTATCTGAGCCTTCGAGGGTACCAGCGCCTGTTGTCGATTCAAGTCCGAAATGGGCGTAGAGATATATTTCTCAAAAAGTGCCTCAATATGGGCTAAAGTAGCATCATCCCTTATGAGTTCGTCCTCAAAGAACTCACATAGGGTATGTTTGGTAACATCGTCTTTGGTTGGGCCCAAGCCCCCTGTCATAATAACCAAATCCGACCTTTGGCCCGCAACGGTCAGACTTTGCAAAATATGTTCCCTAGTATCTTGTACCGAGGTAATCTGGTATACAGAAACCCCAATTTTGTTGAGTTCCTTGGAAATAAAAGCTGAATTGGAATCTATGATTTGGCCAATGAGGATTTCATCCCCAATGGTGATGATTTCGGCTTGCATTTACAGGTCGAAATCTTTTTTGAGTTCGGAAATCACTTGGAGAACATCCTTTTTAAGCAAGGGGAATTTTTCTTCTATCTCATTCATATTGGCTACGCTTTTGCCCAAAGTTTCAATCTCCAAGGCGGTTGCCCGAGTTTGCTCCATTCCCAACAAATCCACGTTGGGCTTTATTTTATGGGCAAGCTTGTAGACGCTTTCATAATCTTTTTGGCCTATGGCGTCTTCAAGTCCCTCCAAATCCGTAGGGACTTCTTCCAAAAAAACCGAAACTACCGAGACTATGAAATCTTGGTCCCCTTCGGCCATTTCATTGATTTTATCGAGGCTGTAAATCATTAGCGAACGTTGATTGAGAACATTTCTTCTCCTTCAAGGGTACCTGAAAGGTAATCATTTGGACTTACTTTACCAACCCCGGCGGGAGTACCCGTGAACAGAATATCTCCCTTTTTCAGCATAAAAAAGGTGGAGACGTAGGCAATTAGTTCATCTATCTTCCAGAGCATCAAAGCGGTATCCCCTACTTGCACCACATCTTGGTTTTTTTTGAGTTGAAAAGCCAATTTGTCAACATTTTCGTACTGCGATTTCGGCAACCACTTACCAATTACTGCTGCACCATCGAATCCTTTGGCTTTCTCCCAAGGCAGTCCTTTGGCCTTAAGCGAACGTTGCATGTCACGTGCTGTAAAGTCTATCCCCAAACCAATTTCATCGTAATACTTGTGCGCAAACTTTTTGGCAATATGTTTTCCAACCTTATTGATTTTCACCAATACCTCAACTTCATAATGCACCTCATTGGAAAACTCTGGAATGTAAAAATCTTGCTCTTTGGGCAGTACGGCAGAATCAGGCTTAATGAAAACAACAGGCTCCGTAGGCCTTTCGTTTCCCAACTCATCCGCATGCGCGGCATAGTTTCTTCCAATGCAAATCAACTTCATTCTTAGGAAAGCTTGTTATTCAACTTGCTCAATTTGATTTGGGTGAGCACTTTCTTGGTGTAGAGTGGAAAATCAGCATTCAAAATCCAGCCAAAATACCCTGGTTCTGTATTCATTACCTCATCCACGGTTTTGTCTTTATGCTTTCCAAAGGTGAAGATGGCTTCCTTGTTTTTGTTCAAACCGATAAAGCCGGCAAAATCCAAAGATTGCCTTCTAGTCGTGAATTCAGAGAGCTTCTTTACGTCATTTTCCAATTCGGGATAGCGGTCCAGCTGTGACTTCAGCACCTCATAGGTAGCCAAGGTATCGGCTTCTGCACTATGGGCGTCTTCCAAATCTTTATCGCAATAAAATTTATAGGCTGCACCAAGTGTTCGTTTTTCCATTTTATGAAAGATGGTCTGCACATCTACCGAAACCATTTTTTTCATATCAAAATCCACTTCTGCCCGAAGCATCTCTTCGGCTAAAAGCGGAATGTCGAACCTATCGGAATTAAATCCAGCCAAATCACTATCCTGAATCATGCGATAAATCTCTTTGGAAAGCTGCTTGAAAGTGGGTTCGTTCACCACTTTTTCATTGGAAATACCATGTACGGCAATCACCTCATCCGGTATTGGCATTTCAGGATTCACCAACCAGGTTTTGCTTTCTTTGTTGCCATTCGGGAAAACCTTGAGGATGGAAATTTCCACGATTCTGTCCTTGGCCACGTTAGTTCCTGTAGTTTCAAGGTCGAAGAAACAGATGGGTTTTTTAAGTTGTAATTCCATGAATTCGTATTAACGGGTTTGGGCAAATAACCAATTCATCAAATCAGGTTCGGCAAAAGCGTTGTCCCAGCTATTATGCCCCACCCCTGGGTACACCGTATATTTTACTTCCACTTTTTCTTGTCCCATTGCCGTCACAATATCCGCCGAACACTTTTCGGGAACTACTTTATCATCATCCCCGTGAAACACCCACCACGTTGGTCGTTTCAATTTGCGTGCAATGGCGGGGTTGGCACCACCACAAATCGGGAAAGCTGCCGCAAACATTTTCGGATTACGTCGGACCAGTTCAAAAGTGCCAATACCACCCATGGACAGGCCACCAACATACATTCTATTTTTATCCAAGCGATAAGTCTTTTTCAAGTATTTCAGCAAACCTTCCAATAGCTCCATTTGTTGGGTGGGTTCTCCTTTTTCGAAGAAGATAAACTCTCTATCGGGAAAATCACCATTCACCTCGATTTGTGCCCAACTACTTTCAGAAGCACACTGTGGAAAAACCACAATGGCGGGATATTGCGTTCTGAAATCCGACGCAGTAAACAGCGACGAACCATGAACCAATTGTGCTTCATTATCATTCCCACGTTCTCCAGAACCGTGAAGAAATAGGATTAGAGGATACTTTTTGTCTTTATCAAAGTCTTTCGGAAACAGGATACGATAAGGCATCTGAAACCCATCTTTGGAAAACGTTCTTTTTTCGAATTCTGGGGATTTTTGACCAGATACAACAATGCCGAACAGCAGCAAAACACACAATACTTTCATTGACGGAAAACCTTTAGAGGTTTAAAGGTAAAACAAGTGCCAGACTTCTTTAGCTTTAAATTTCCCTTTCAGTGTCCCAGGCCTCAAGATAGTCGGCCACGCTTTTGACAAACATACCTCCTAAAGCGCCGTTCACCACACGATGGTCATAGCTATGGGATAGGAACATTTTGCTCCGGATACCGATATACTCCCCTTGGTCCGTTTCAATGACCGCAGGTACTTTTCGAATGGCACCCAATGCCAAAATCCCAACTTGGGGTTGATTGATGATGGGCGTTCCGAAAACACTACCAAAGGTACCCACGTTGGTAACCGTGTAGGTCCCCCCTTGCACCTCATCAGGTTTCAATTGATTGTTTCGGGCGCGGTTTGCCAAGTCGTTTACGGTTTTGGCCATGCCTACCAAATTCAATTGGTCTGCGTTTTTGATGACAGGAACAATAAGATTTCCATCAGGAAGTGCTGCAGCCATGCCCAAGTTGATGTTCTTTTTCTTGATGACCACATCATCTTCCAAAGAAATGTTTATCAAAGGGTATTTCTTTATGGCCAAAGCTACCGCTTCCATAAAAATTGGGGTAAACGTCAATTTTTCACCTTCGCGTTGTTCAAAGGCTTTTTTCACTTTATTGCGCCACTCCACTACTTTGGTCACGTCAACTTCCACAAAACTTTGTACGTGGGCCGAAGTAACCACGCTATCGGTCATGTGCTTGGCAATCAATTTGCCCATGCGCGTTAATGGAATGCGCTCATCACCCACCGCAGTACTTTCTGAAGCAACATTAGGGGTAACAACTTGCTTTAGTTCGGCAGGCGCGACCTTGGTTCCTTGGCTTTCGACCGCCTTTGCAGAGGGGTTCACCACATCCACACCATTGGAACCTGAACCACGGTGCTCCAAAAAGGCTTTAATATCATTTTTAGTGACCCTTCCTTCTAGTCCAGTTCCAGGGATGGCTTCAAGTTCTTCCAAGGATATCCCCTCTTCCTTGGCGATGTTTTTCACCAAAGGGGAATAGAACCTTGTGGCTTCCACCGTACTTATGGGAGAGGCCACAACTTGGTTTTGGGCCTGGGCCATATTTTCTTCGAGTTGGGCAACAACCTCAACTGCCTCTTCTTGAACCTCAGGTTCTGGCACTTCTACTTCCTGGGTTTCATCAACAACTGCAGCATCACCTTCCATTTGAATCACTGCAACGACCTCTCCAACCTTTATCACGTCATCTACATTGAAACGCTTTTCCAACAAAACGCCTTCTACCTCGCTGGGTACT
>JBCBCH010000268.1:0-4304 GCA_038530835.1 Bacteroidota bacterium
ATGACGGTAAGTTACAGGCATAATCCAATGCCAATTTCACCGACTTTTTAAGGTTTGAACTATTTATTCCCTCGTTGTCCAATCTTACCTCCAATTCCCTTTGTTTGGTCTTAAGTTCGGGCATGAAAAGTTCGTACTGTGACCTAGTGATTTCGTTCAATACCACATACCTTCTTTCCAAGGTATTTATCTGTTGTTTTAGCTTATTAAGTTCGCCGGTCAACCGCTTTTGATCCTGTATTGCTTCTTGGTTCTTGTCGATCAAGGTATCATGGATGATTTCAGTCAGGGGCTCGATATATTTTTTGTCAGCTATGGTATAATTCCCCAACAATTCCAAGAACTCTTCGTGGAGCTTTTTGGCACTCCTGTTCTCCTTGCTGCCCTTACGCCTGTTCTTGTAATAATACAGCCCTTTGGCCTTCACGATAAACCCTGTGTACGGGGTTCCACAAACAGAGGACTTTACGAACATCTTCAAGGGAAGGTTTTCATCATCAAAGGAATATTTTTTGGGTGTTTCGCATGAATGGAGCAAATTGTGGATTTTCAGAAAGACCTCTTTTGATATCAGGGCCTCATGCTTCCCTTGGATGACCTCCCCAGGAATCAGGCTGTTGACGATGAGTCCGCAATAGAAGGGATTCCTGAAAAGGTCGGTCAGTTTTTTGGCCTTTATTTCCAAGCCCTTTTCTTTCAGGCGTTCCGCTATCTCCACATGGGACATATTGGAATTGGCCTTCCATAGAAAAGCCTGCTTCAGCAATCGCCCTTCTGCGGTTATCACAAAATTTGGTGTCTTTCCCTTGCCGGGATTTGCATTGGTATATCCAAAGGGATAGGCTCCCGTCCAGTATCCCCTTCGAAGCTTTTCTTGCATTCCCGTTATGGATTTGTCCCTGCGGACCTGGTTGTCAAAGTGGGAGAACATATGGTACAGGTTTTCCTGGAACGTGCCCGCACTTGTGGTCACATCGATTTCTTGTGTGGCGGATATAACGGCCACACCCTGCTTTTTTAACTGTTCGCTGATATAGGCCCCATTTGCGCCCGTTCTTGAAAACCTGTCATAGGAATAGACAATGATATAACCGATGTTCTTTCTCCTTTTGACATAGTTCAGCATCCTTTGGAATTCCCTTCGCTCATCGCTCTTTGCGGATTCGTAGGTTCCCCCGAAGTATTCAATGACCTCCAATTCTTTCTTAAGCGCATACTCTTGACAATACTTCAACTGCGTTGTCAGACTGGCATTGTTATCAAATTGCTCTTTACTGGAAACACGGGTGTAGATTACAGCGGTATCGTTCTTACCGATGACCCTTCCCTTTTCTTTTTTGGCAAATTGACCGAATACTTCTAGGTTCATGTTTCTGATTTTTGGACATGCTCACAGACTATGTTGGCCAGTTTTTGAAGTTCCTGAATTATGTTTTCCGCTTCCTCTTCCGAATACCCTTCAAAACCTTTAAACGTCTTGAGCCATGTACTGTTGAATGTTCTTTTGTTCTGCTTTAGCTGAATTGTTGGGTTTGACATTTCCCTTGAATGGCAGTAGTTCCTTTGTTCCAAGGTCACTACCGTATGAGTAAAAGCAGGCTTTAATTTACCTTTTTTTATTTTCCAAATCCTTTATGGAACCATGATTTTATCCCCTATTTATGAGTGTTTGTTGACAACTAACCCATTTTCAGTTGGACCTATCTTTTGCCTGAAGACCCGGTTGACACAGACGATCTTACCATGGCTCTGTTTGATTTCAATATTCTGGAAATCATGTTGCTTGAGGACATCGATGATACGCTCTTTCGTATCCAATCGTTCCAAGCCTTCAATGGTATCCACCTTCCCATTTTTGATGACCAGTTTGATGGAAATATACTTTCTGCTCCGTATCATTTCCAGTGCTTGCATTTCAGATTTTGACAATCCCACTGCTAAATAGTTCTTCTCCCTTTCCATATCTTTTGATTTAACGTCCCAGACCTTTCCTCTTTCTTCGTTTCTTTCGTTTTGACCTGTCCGCTTCGTTAAGCTCCAACTTAAAGGCGTTCCACGGATTCTCGTCCACCAATGGAGCTATCCATCCAGCTGCTTGATTTTTTCCCACATGGTGCTCTGGTTTCTCATCAGCATCTTTAGCCCGTTCAACATCTCCTGCTGGCACTTCATTAGTTCTTCTCGGTCCACTTGCGATTGCTTGAGCAGTTTCTCCAACTGTTCCAATTGGGCCACTATTCTTAAAAACAATTGTACGGTCTCTGTCTTGCTCATAATCGATATGCTTTTTGATGTTGTTCCATGAATAATGTTTGCCAAGGGTACTTCCCTTGTATATGATTCCTTGATGGTCAAAGGATATGCCCGAGACCCTTCCTGTGGTCCGGCTCACGTTGAACCTTGGAAATATCTTTCCACTCTTAAGGGCAGTAACGAATTCCGAGGTATCGTTGGAATTTGAAATTGCCGACCCTATTTCCCTTTGAAGGATAAGCTTGATGGGTACATTGCCCGTCCTCAAGGTTTTCTCGATTTCATTTTGGGTGAGCGTTTTTTTGGATATGGTCATTCCCAAGGTTGGGGTCAGTCCATATTTCACTTCGAGTTCGTTCAACACCGTCCTGCTTCTCCTTCTGATGTTGCTGTCACTTGTGACCTTTCCGGAATACCTGACCCTGTTCGCAATGATATGGATGTGCTCGTGTTTGGTATCCGTGTGCCGGTATATGATGAACTGGTTGTCCTCAAAACCCATTTTGTGTAGATAATCATTCCCTATCGAAGCAAATTCCTTATCGCTTAAACTGTCCGAATGGGGCAGGTTCAGTGAAACATGGAAAACGGCCTTTCCCAATCCAGGACGTAATTGTCTTATGAGATTGAACTCACCCGTCATATTGACCGAGGTGGAACGTTCGATATTGGAATCGATCACATATCCCACCCCTTCATTGACCTTCTTTTCGTTGTAGGCAAGTACCCCGTAAAAATCCTTACCCATGACGATCTTACCTATCATTGTCTGAGATGGTTGATTTAAGGAATGTCAGCAGGCCGTTTATCTCCGACAATTGTTCCTTTATATTGAATGGGTCACGGATTCCAGAATTATAGATTTTGGTCAGTTGGTTGATATTGTTGCCGATGCGACTCAAATGGACAAAGAGTTCCCGGTCCATTGGGTTTACCTTTTTGGTTGGCAGGGATTTTCCCGAACCAATTTTTCTTACATAATCAGCAACCGATATTCCAAGTGTCTCCGCATTGGAGGAAACCTTTAGATATTCTTCTGCTGACATTCTAACATTTACCTGAACTATTTTCAGATTGTTCAATTCTTTTTTTGGTCTTCCCATTTTGATGGATTTTGTGAGGATCACAAGGCAGCTACAAACGAAGTGCGTAGGGTTTTTGTTTGCAAAAACACAACTTGCTTCGTGACCCCCGATTAACTTGGAGCAAACCTAGGGGCAAACAAAAAAGGAATTGGGCAATGCCGTACATCAATAGGTGTACACCACTTTTTATCAGCAGAGAAGAACCTCTTTGTAGATGGTCTTTAGGGATTCGGCAGCCTCTTCGATTTCAAAGAACAGACTTTGGAACTGGACCAGATGGGAAAGTGCCCGTCTATAGTTCATCTTTTTGAAAGGAGTGTTTTCGTAGAACGTGCATGGCCTTTTTGGGTGGACTTCCGATACCATTTTGAAACCCTTCATACCGCGCTGCGCAAAAGCAAAACGTTGAGCCGCCCTTTTATGGATATCGTGAAGGGTGACCTCTTTGGGGTATTCGGGGACATCACAATAGCGTTCTTCCAAAATGACAATATAGGCGCGTCGTCTGGACAGTTCGGGTTTTGAGGGCGTAAATCCAAGTTCCTTTTTGATGTCCGAATTGATTTTCTTGGCCAGTTTGACCTGTTCCCAGGTATAGGTATTGCCGTTTACTTGAAGCACACTTTCCCCTTCAAGGTTTTCGAGATATTGCAAGATTTCTTCGGTACCCATTATCGTTTTGGCCCCCTTCGCCTTCCCCTGTCCAAGGCCTGGGAGAAAGATTCCCTGAAAGCGGATTTTAAACGGTTCATTTCAATGGATAGGTACACGAGGTTTTGCTTCACCAAGTCTCCGACCAAACCATAGGATGCGATATTGGAAGCCATGGGGTCCAATCGATATTTGAGGGCCTGTACCAAAAACACTTTGGTTTGGGCATCCCATTTTTCTTGGTCCCTGTCAAGATTTGAGGTGAAGCCCTCCAACAACATCTTATGGTCCATGTCCTTGGTTTCCCATTCCCTG
>JBCBCH010000269.1:0-4294 GCA_038530835.1 Bacteroidota bacterium
ATAAAAATGGCAGAATTAAAAGATTTTGCAGAACAGTTGGTTAACCTTACCGTAAAAGAGGTTAATGAGTTGGCCGACATCCTAAAAGAAGAGTACGGTATCGAGCCTGCTGCTGCTGCAGTTGCAGTTGCTGGTGGAGGTGCTGCTGCTGGCGGTGGTGAAGACGCTGCTGAAGAAAAATCAGAGTTCGACGTAATCCTTACCGCCGCAGGTGGTTCCAAACTAGCTGTAGTTAAATTGGTTAAAGAACTTACTGGACTTGGATTGAAAGATGCTAAAGAGATTGTTGATAGTGCTCCTAAGGCTGTTAAAGAAGGAGTTGCTAAAGATGAAGCAGAAGGTATCAAAAAATCTTTGGAAGAAGCAGGAGCAGAAGTTGAGCTTAAATAATAGCTTTTACCATACAGGTTTTTAAAGGTCTTTTCCGCCTCTGGCGGATTAGACCTTAGCCTATTTAATGAGGCGTGTATAGAGCCGTACACCAACCCTAATTATTCACGATCAAATATTTGTCCATTGATGTTCACTAATCAGACTGAAAGAGTAAACTTCGCATCCGCTAAGAACATACCGGAATATCCGGATTTCTTGGACATCCAGATTAAGTCGTTCCAAGACTTTTTCCAACTTGAAACTAAATCCGATGAGAGAGGCAACGAAGGTTTGTACAACACCTTCATGGAGAACTTTCCCATTACCGACACTCGAAACCAATTCGTTCTCGAGTTTTTGGATTATTTCATTGATCCCCCACGATACTCCATCCAAGAGTGTATCGAAAGAGGACTGACGTACAGCGTACCGCTTAAGGCACGCTTGAAATTGTATTGTACTGACCCAGAGCACGAGGATTTTGAAACCATTGTTCAGGATGTGTACTTGGGTACCATCCCATACATGACCCCTAGTGGTACTTTCGTAATCAACGGGGCCGAGCGTGTTGTGGTGTCACAGTTGCACCGTTCACCAGGGGTATTCTTCGGGCAATCTTTCCACGCCAATGGAACCAAGCTGTATTCTGCGAGGGTAATTCCATTCAAAGGATCTTGGATTGAATTCGCCACTGATATCAATGGGGTGATGTACGCTTACATCGATAGAAAGAAAAAATTACCCGTAACTACACTTTTCCGTGCTATCGGATATGAAAGAGATAAAGATATCTTGGAAATCTTTGACCTTTCGGAAGAAGTGAAAGTATCAAAAGCTGGACTCAAAAAAGTATTGGGTAGAAAGCTTGCGGCAAGGGTATTGAATACATGGCATGAAGATTTCGTGGATGAAGATACCGGTGAGGTGGTTTCCATCGAAAGAAACGAAATCATTTTGGACCGTGACACTGTGCTTGAAAAAGAACACGTAGACGAAATTTTGGATGCGGATGTTAAAACCATCTTGCTCCACAAAGAGAACAACGCACAGTCCGATTACGCGATTATCCATAACACGCTTCAAAAAGATCCGACCAACTCGGAAAAAGAAGCTGTAGAACATATTTACCGTCAATTGCGTAACGCCGAGCCGCCTGATGAAGAAACCGCTCGCGGTATCATCGACAAACTTTTCTTCTCTGACCAACGCTATAGCTTGGGAGAAGTAGGTCGTTACCGAATGAACAAAAAGTTAGGTCTTGATATCGGGATGGACAAAGAAGTCTTGACCAAAGAAGATATCATTACCATTATCAAGTATCTTATCGAGTTGATCAACTCGAAAGCAGAGATTGATGATATCGACCACTTGTCAAACCGTCGTGTACGAACGGTAGGCGAACAATTGTCACAACAGTTCGGTGTTGGTTTGGCACGTATGGCCCGTACCATTCGTGAGCGTATGAACGTAAGGGATAATGAGGTGTTTACCCCGATTGATTTGATTAACGCGAAGACGTTATCTTCCGTAATCAACTCTTTCTTTGGTACCAACCAGCTATCCCAGTTCATGGACCAAACGAATCCTTTGGCTGAGATTACCCACAAAAGAAGATTGTCTGCCTTAGGACCTGGAGGTCTTTCACGTGAAAGAGCTGGTTTCGAGGTTCGTGACGTACACTATACACACTACGGAAGACTATGTCCGATTGAAACGCCTGAAGGTCCGAACATCGGATTGATTTCTTCACTTTCGGTATTTGCTAAGGTAAACCCAATGGGCTTCTTGGAAACACCATACCGTAAGGTGGAAGAAGGTAAAGTAGATACTGGAGAATACATCTATTTGAGTGCCGAAGAAGAGGAGGGCAAGAAAATCGCCCAAGCGAACATCCCAATGGCAGATAACGGCAAGATAGAATCCGAGAAGGTGATTGCACGTGAAGAAGGCGATTTCCCAGTGGTGGACCCAGGTGAGGTAAACTACACGGATGTCGCGCCAAATCAAATTGCATCGATTTCAGCATCCTTGATTCCTTTCTTGGAGCACGATGATGCAAACCGTGCCTTGATGGGGTCGAACATGATGCGTCAGGCCGTTCCATTATTGCGTCCTGATTCTCCAATCGTAGGTACTGGTTTGGAAAGACAAGTTGCTACTGATTCCCGTGTTTTGATTAATGCAGAGCGTGATGGGGTTGCTGAATATGTGGATGCTGAGAAAATCACCATTCGCTACGACCGAACAGAGGAAGAGCGACTCGTAAGTTTTGAAGAAGACACCAAAACCTACAGTTTGGTGAAATTCAGAAAAACCAACCAGGGTACTTCCATCAACTTGAAGCCAATCGTTAGGAAAGGTGACAAGGTGAAAAAAGGACAAGTCCTTTGCGAAGGATACGCGACGCAAGCCGGAGAATTGGCTTTAGGTCGTAACATGAAGGTAGCCTTCATGCCTTGGAAAGGATACAACTTCGAGGATGCGATTGTAATCTCTGAAAAAGTGGTTCGTGAGGATATTTTCACTTCTATCCATATTGATGAGTACGCCTTGGAAGTTCGTGACACCAAGCTAGGTGCTGAAGAATTGACCAACGATATTCCTAACGTTTCGGAAGAAGCGACCAAGGATTTGGATGAATATGGTATGATTCGCATCGGGGCAGAAGTGAAGCCTGGTGACATTTTAATTGGTAAGATTACACCGAAAGGAGAGTCTGACCCAACACCTGAAGAAAAACTCTTGCGTGCCATTTTTGGTGACAAAGCAGGGGATGTTAAAGATGCTTCTTTGAAAGCTTCTCCATCCTTGCGAGGAGTTGTGATTGACAAGAAGTTGTTCTCACGATCCATCAAAGACAAGCGTAAGCGTTCTGAAGATAAAGAAGCCATTTCTAGATTGGAAATGGATTATGAAGTGAAGTTCCAGCAGTTGAAAGACATTTTGGTTGAGAAACTATTCGGTCTGGTAAGCGGTAAAACGTCACAAGGTGTAATGAACGATTTGGGCGAAGAAGTTTTGCCAAAAGGGAAGAAGTACACCGTGAAGATGTTGAATTCCGTAGATGATTTCGCGCACTTGATTAGTGGTAGTTGGACCACCGATGACAAGACCAATGAGCTTGTCGCAGATTTGCTTCACAACTACAAAATCAAGTTGAACGACATTCAAGGAAACCTAAGACGTGACAAGTTTACCATTTCCGTAGGGGATGAATTGCCTGCAGGTATCATGAAGTTGGCCAAAGTGTATATCGCCAAAAAGCGTAAGCTGAAAGTAGGGGATAAAATGGCAGGACGTCACGGAAACAAAGGTATCGTTGCACGAATCGTGCGTCAAGAGGATATGCCGTTCTTGGAAGATGGAACACCGGTGGATATCGTATTGAATCCGCTAGGGGTACCTTCTCGTATGAACATCGGTCAGATTTATGAAACCGTATTGGGTTGGGCCGGACAGAAATTGGGTAGAAAATACGGTACTCCAATTTTTGATGGTGCTACGCTTGACCAAATCAATGAACTTACTGATGAAGCTGGTGTACCGAGATTTGGCCACACCTATCTTTATGATGGAGGTACGGGTCAACGTTTTGACCAAGCCGCTACGGTTGGGGTCATTTACATGCTGAAATTGGGCCACATGGTGGACGATAAGATGCACGCACGGTCAATTGGACCATACTCTTTGATTACGCAACAACCGTTGGGTGGTAAAGCCCAGTTTGGTGGTCAACGTTTCGGGGAAATGGAAGTATGGGCGCTTGAAGCATATGGTGCTTCATCTACCTTACGTGAAATCTTGACCGTGAAGTCTGATGACGTTATCGGACGTGCGAAGACCTATGAGTCTATCGTAAAAGGTGAGACGATGCCAGAACCTGGTTTGCCAGAATCTTTCAACGTATTGATGCACGAACTTA
>JBCBCH010000270.1:0-3431 GCA_038530835.1 Bacteroidota bacterium
ACAGGTGTCCCTAAAAACCGAATTCAATCCGGTATTTTGCTGGGTAACGCCAAGGGTTTTCGATTTGCGTTCAATCATCAATATGTAGATGCCATTCCATTAAATGATGCGAGCACCTTGCAAAGCGAATCGTTCCACGTATTTCGCAGCAATATCCGTTATGCTTTTGACATCTTACCCAATCTAAAAGCTGGTTTGAACCTCGGGGTAAATAATGTTTTTGATACCAACTATGCCCAGTCTGTTTTAATAAATGCAGTGGGTTTTGGGGATAATGCCCCACGATTCTTCTATCCCGGAGAGGGGCGAAATTGGTACGCTGGGCTTCGGCTGCAATATGATTTATAAAAAAACGCTCCGACAAGCGGAGCGTTCTTCAAAAGCCATATTTAGGTCTTAGTTTAAGTCAAAACGGTCTAGGTTCATCACCTTGTCCCATGCTTTAACGAAATCCTTTACGAACTTTTCTTTAGCGTCCGAAGCGCCGTACACCTCAGCAATCGCTCTAAGTTCTGTATTGGACCCAAAAATCAAGTCTACACGGGTGGCCGTCCATTTTAAATCGCCTGTAGCCCGGTCTCTTCCTTCAAAAACCTCATCATCTTGGATGGCCTTCCATTCCGTATCCATGTCCAACAAGTTCACGAAGAAATCATTGGTCAAGGTTTCAGGGTTGTGGGTAAAGACGCCGTTGTGGGATTTATCAAAGTTGGTATCCAATACACGCATACCTCCTACAAGAGCGGTCATTTCTGGAACCGTCAAAGTCATCAACTGTGCTTTGTCCACCAATAATTCTTCGGAGGTCACAGAATATTTTCCGCCAAGGTAACTTCTGAATCCATCTGCCATAGGCTCAAGACAGTCAAAAGACTCAGCATCCGTATTTTCCGCCGAAGCATCCGTACGACCTGGTGTAAAAGGTACGCTGATGTCATGACCAGCATCTTTAGCCGCTTTTTCAACACCTGCACAACCTCCCAGCACAATCAAATCCGCCAAGGAAACGGCTTTTCCAAAATCAGCTTTAATACTTCCCAAAGTCTCCAATACCTTGCTCAACTGTGCTGGATTGTTAACCTCCCAATCTTTTTGAGGTGCCAAACGAACTCTGGCTCCATTCGCCCCTCCTCTAAAGTCTGAACCTCTGAAGGTAGAAGCAGAGGCCCAAGCAGTTGAAACCAACTGGGAAACGGACAATCCGGAGCTTAAAATCTTTTCTTTAAGAGTAGCAATGTCTCCATCGGAAATCAACTCATGATCTACAGCAGGAACTGGGTCCATCCAAATAGAAGGCTCAGCCGGTACTTCTGCGCCCAAATATCTGTCGATAGGTCCCATATCACGGTGCGTCAACTTGAACCACGCTTGCTGATAGGCTTCCTTGAATTCTTCTGGATTTTCCAAGAAGTGCTTGGAAATCTTTCCGTACTCTGGGTCCATTCGTAATGACATGTCCGTCACCAACATAATAGGTGCATGCTTTTTCTCGGGGTCGTGTGCATCGGGTACCGTACCTGCAGCAGCTCCATCTTTCGGTTGGAATTGCCAAGCACCAGCTGGACTCTTGGTCAATTCCCACTCATGTTGGTATAGGTTTTCAAGGTACTTGTGACTCCATTTAATGGGTGTATCCGTCCATGCTCCTTCCAAACCAGAGGTGATGGTATCGGAACCTTTCCCAGACCCAAAGTTGCTCTTCCAACCCAAACTTTGCAATTCGATAGGGGCACCTGCCGGTTCTGCTTCCAAGAATTCCGCGTCGCTTGCTGCTCCGTGTGTTTTTCCAAAAGTATGTCCGCCAGCAATCAAGGCAACTGTTTCATAATCGTTCATCGCCATACGGCCAAACGTTTCACGGATATCGTGCGCTGCTGCCAATGGGTCAGGGTTTGCGTTAGGCCCTTCGGGATTTACGTAAATCAACCCCATGTGTGCAGCACCCATTTGCTGCTCCAATTCTCCTTTTTCGTTGTAGCGATCCTTGTTGCCCAACCATTCGGCTTCAGAACCCCAATAAATGTCTTCTTCAGGTTGCCAAATGTCTTCACGACCTCCAGCAAAACCATACATGGGCAAGCCCATGGATTCATGAGCCACATTTCCGGTAAGAATCAACAAGTCAGCCCAAGAAATCTTTTTTCCATATTTCTGTTTGATGGGCCATAATAACAATCTTGCTTTATCCAGGTTGGCATTATCAGGCCAGCTGTTCAAAGGGGCGAAACGCTGGGCTCCAGTGCCGCCACCTCCGCGACCATCGGAAATACGGTAGGTGCCCGCGGCATGCCATGCCATTCGAATAAAGAAAGGACCATAGTGTCCATAGTCAGCGGGCCACCAATCCTTACTATCGGTCATAAGGTCGGTAAGGTCTTTTTTGACCGCATCCAAATCCAACGTTTTGAATTCTTCAGCGTAGTTGAAATCTTCATCCATGGGGTCAACCATATTGGAATGTTGACGAAGAATGTTCAAGTTGAGCGCATTAGGCCACCAATCGCGGTTCGTGGTGCCTCCACCGGCAGCTTGTTTCAAGTCACCGTTGAGAAAAGGACACTGGCTTGCGTCACCAGTACCGTTGTGCATATGATCCATGTTAATAGTGTTTTTAGGTACTTATTGAGTTAAAAATAATTCTATCCCTACTAAATTTACACTACCCCTGATCTATTTGCGTTATGCGGATATTAAGATTGACTATGGGCACCATTGAAAGGACTTATGGTATGCACAGAGACTCCTATATGGTTACGGTAGAATTAAAGTTCTTTTTGATAACCTCCAAAAAGTCATCAGTATCATAGGGTTTGATAATTAAATCGGTAAAACCCATTCGTCTTAAATCTTCGAATGATTTAGTAGGATCAGTGGCGGTAAGGGCGATGATTGGTACAGCTGTATTGAAGGTTCTGATGGCCTTGGTCGCCTCGAAACCATTCATTACGGGCATGTTCACGTCCATGAGAATCATATCGAAAACCTCGTTTTCAATAATGTTAAGCGCCTCTTGTCCGTTCTCGGCCATGGAACAGGTAAACTTGTTCCCTTCCAAAATCTTTCGGGTTACCAATCGATTGATGCGGTTGTCATCGACAATAAGGATATGACTGCCTTCTACATTTCGACTGACTTTTTGTTTTTTCTGAACGACCTCAACTTCCGTTTTTTGGGCAATGTCATAAACAATGGTAAACGTAAATTCCGTTCCAACGTTCTTTTCACTCTTTAATCCAATGGGAGCGTCATGAAGATCTAACAATCTTTTTACGATGGCTAGACCCAAGCCTGTGCCCTGAAATTCGTTGGATTTTTTATCCTGAGTGAATTCATCAAAAATAATCCGTTGCTTTTCTTCGGAAATTCCCAGTCCGTTGTCTGCTATTCTAAAATTAAGCTTAATGTTCTGTTCCGAAATCTCTTCGGGTTGA
>JBCBCH010000270.1:3441-4291 GCA_038530835.1 Bacteroidota bacterium
GAATGTCAATGGTGATGGTTCCCTCTTCGGTAAACTTGCAGGCGTTACTAATAAGGTTAATCAAGATTTGGGAAAGCTTTACGTAGTCCCCTTTTAGAAAATTGGGAACCTCGTCGGCAATTTTTACCTCAAATACGTTATTGTTTTTCGAGCGCATGAACTCCAACGAATTGATGATGTTGACAACCAATTCACGCAACTGAAACGGCTTTTGCTCGAGCTTTCTGTTTTTCAGTGCATCCAACTTGTTTAGAAAAAGCAAATCATTAATCAACGCCAAAAGATAATCAGCAGAGAATTTTAGCGATGTGATGTCCTCCTTGAATTTTCCTAGGGATTTGTCTTGTTGCAAAATGGAAGAAATCCCAATAATTCCATACAAAGGGGTGCGCAACTCGTGACTGATAGCAGACAAAAAGTTGGTCTTTACTTCGGAAAGCTCTTCCGCTTTCTTTTTCGCTTTTAAGTATTGGGTGTTGCTTTCCTGCAAACTCTTTACCAAGGCTTTTCTTCTTTTAAAGAACAACAACAAGGCAAATGCAAAAATGGCCAAAGCCAAAGTAGCCCCCAAGGTGATGTAAACGATAGTTTTATTTCGGTTTGCATTTTGGCGATTGACCTCGTTTTCCAGCTCTTTGGCTTTTAGCTCCTGTTTGTACTGGTTCACGTTCATTCGCGCAATCACTTCGTTGATTGCAGCGGCTTTTTCGATCTCCTGCTTTTTATCAGCATAAACATCGAGCTCTTGACGGGCAAAATGGGCTTGCTTGTAATCTCCTTTTTGGACATACGCATCAAGGAGATGTTCATAGCCTTGAATGAGACCATCCGTATAATCCGAGTTTTTGGA
>JBCBCH010000271.1:0-4277 GCA_038530835.1 Bacteroidota bacterium
TTTCTACGAGTTCGAGCGCAGCAACTTTGCCCGTGACTATGGAGCGGGTAGAAGAACATATTTGGGTGGACCAAGAGGTATCCAGTTTTGTGTTGCCTGTTGGGGCTACCATTAATATGGATGGAACGAGTCTATACCAAGGTGTTGCGGCGGTTTTTATAGCACAGGCCTTAGCCTTTGATTTACCGCTTTCGGGACAACTAACCATTATTCTCACCGCTTTGTTAGCTTCTATTGGAACGGCTGCTGTACCAGGTGCGGGAATGGTCATGTTAGTGATAGTATTGGAATCCGTTGGTTTTCCTTCAGATAAATTGGCCATTGGTTTGGCCTTGATTTTTGCTGTGGACCGTCCTTTAGATATGTTCCGAACGGTTATTAACGTAACAGGTGATGCCACGGTCTCCATGATGGTTGCTAAATCCCTTGGGAAGCTTGGCAAACCCCATCCCAAAGAATGGGACGACCATTATGAAGAAGTAAAGTAATGGAAATAAGCCTGCTGGGGGCATTGTATAGTTGAGGAACTTAGTGTAATTTAAGGCTATAGAAAACCAATACTACCATGAATATCTGCTTTTTAATGTATGCATGGGATGAAATCCAGCCCGAAAACGATACCAGTTTGGCGCTCATACATGAATGCGCCCGACGCAAACACGGTGTAGCCATCTGCACACCAGCAAATCTGACGATTCGAAATAGTGTAACCAGTGCATTTTGTACGGTGCTGAACCGTATGGAAAAAGTGCCCAGTAGCCAACGTACGTTTTACAAACAAGTTGGGGTAAGGGAAGAAATGCTCCCTCTGGCCGGTTTTGATGTGATATTCATGCGGGCTAACCCGCCACTCGACCCGCTCATGCTAAACTTTTTGGATTCCGTGAAAGATGATGTGTTTATCGTGAACTCCCTTCAAGGACTGCGCGAAGCCAATAACAAACTATATACTGCTGCTTTTGGAGATAGCCACAGCAACATCATCCCGGTAACGCATGTATCCAAGAATAAGAGGTATTTGGTCAACCAAATCAAGGAGTCTTCGGCAGAAAAGATGATATTAAAACCACTAAACGGTTTTGGAGGTTCTGGGGTGATTCTTATTGAGAAGTCTGCGATGTCCAATATCAACTCCTTGTTGGATTTTTATGTGACGAATTCTGATGGTTCATCGAATTATGTCATCCTACAAGAATACATTGAAGGGGCAGACCAAGGCGATGTTCGGATTTTATTGTTAAACGGGGAGCCTATTGGTGCCATGCGTCGTATTCCCGGTAGTGATGACCACCGTTCCAACGTTTCGGCGGGAGGTTCGGTTGCGAAACATAGTTTGACCAAACAAGAAAAAGCGCTTTGCAAGCAGATTGGCCCCAAACTAGTAAACGACGGATTGTTCTTTGTGGGTATTGATGTGATAGGAGGTAAGTTGGTTGAGGTCAACGTAATGTCTCCAGGAGGGATTACGTATATCAACAAAGTGTACAAAACCAAGGTGCAGTGCAAAGTGATAGATTTTATTGAGAGCAAGGTCGTGGACAAACTTCAGGCTTTTGACCGACGTTCCAGATTACGCAGCGAAGTGGAAAATGCTTAGACTTTCGGTAGATGAAATTATCCAACGTATCGAAAAGGGAGACTGTTTTCATGCAGTAGCCCAAGATTATTCCTTTACCTTAAAAATAGAATCATATGCACCGTACTTCTGTGGGGCAGTGCACAACGGGCATCATTTTCGGAGTTCCCTCTGGGAGAACTGCACCCATTCTGAATACGAACGGTGGTACGAAGAAGACCCTTGTACGCTTCAAATGGTGCAACATGCCCCCATTACCATCGCGGGTTGCGACAGTCGTTTTGAATATGATTTGAATCGTGCACCCGAAACCGCAATTTATGAAGATGCCTGGGGCAAAACCTTATGGCATCAACCATTGTCCTTTGATGAAAAGGAGAAAAGTTTACGAAAGCATAAGGCTTTTTATCAAGTGGTTCATGCTTTGGTAACGAAGCTTGAGCAGAAGTTTGGGCATGTTTTGGTGATTGACATGCACAGTTACAATTGGAAGCGTTGGACGCGTGAGGTTCCTGTCTGGAATTTGGGTACAGCCAATATCGATAATGACCGTTTTGGTAGATTGGTATCCCAATGGTCTGCGATGTTAGCAGATATTAAATTACCAAACGGTATCAAGAGTACATCCGGCATTAACGATACCTTTCAAGGGAATGGATATTTTTTGAAGTACATTAGCGCGAATTTTAAGAACACCTTGGTTTTGGCCACCGAAATTTCCAAAGTGTATTGCAATGAATTGGACGGCCAAATCTATCCCGAGGTGGTACATGCCGTGGAAACGCAATTCAAACAACTGATTCCCCAAATGGTGGAGGAGTTTGAAGCCCATGTGAAATGAAGGAAACCATTTTGACTTCGCCGCGACAAGATGAGCGGTTTAATCATATTTATGAGATTGATGCGAATTTGGACCGTCTGGTCCACCGCATCGAGCTGTTGCGGTACATTAATCCGTTGAATATAGAGAAGGAAAAACATCGTTTTTTCGCTTCCAAGTATTCCGTTGAGCCGAATTTCAAGTATCCTAAGGTAAAATTCAACCCCTATAAGCTGCACCGTTTGTTTTTTTCGCAGCGCTTGGAACGAATTGAGGATGATGCGATTCGAAAGTTCTATCAAGACGTGATTTATTACTACGCCAACATGATTCAATGTATTGAAACGATAGGGCGAGGTAAACATTTCTATTACAACTCATTACGGGTTTACGGAACACCTACTGAAAAGGATGTTCAAAATGCGCGCTTTATCCTGCATTTTACAGATGAACCGTCTACTTCGGATATGGAAAAAATCCATACCCCCGAAGAAGCCAAGACGTATTTTGAAGAATATGCCGAGCAGTATGCTTTTCCGTTGAACATTAAATTCTCCAATAATTTGGCAGCAGAGGCTATGGTCAGTAATAGCCAACAAGCGCTGCTCATCAAAAAGAATATCAAGTTTAGCAAAAATCAGCTGCTCACCTTAGGCAATCATGAAATAGGAGTGCATTTGGTAACGACGCACAACGGTTTACATCAGCCTTTACGCATTTTCTCCAATGGTTTCCCCAAAAATGTGGAAACCCAAGAAGGCTTGGCGGTTTTTAGCGAATATATGGGTGGCGCATTGACGTTGAAACGATTGAAAGAGCTCGCCTATCGCGTAATTGCGGTAGATAGCCTTATCAAAGGGTACACTTTTGCGGATACCTTCGATTTAATACACGGACAATACAAATTGAATCGTGATGAAGCCTTTTCCATTACCCTGCGTGCACACCGAGGTGGAGGTTTTACCAAAGATCGTTTGTACTTAAGTGGTTTGCGAAAGATTTACAACAAATACAAGCGCGAAGAAAGCTTGGACTTGCTTTTGACAGGAAAAGTGTCTTTGGAGCATGAGGATATGATTCGGGATTTGGCTAAGTTGGGTCTTTCCGTTCCAATTACACACAAAACCCTTTCATTCGCACAAAAGCTGAACACCAATCCCACCCTGGACTTTATTTTGAATAATCTAAAATAACCACCGGATTATGTTTCAACCTTTTTTAAAATCACTTTTCATTTGTAGCGCTTTGGCATTGCTTTCAATTTCACAAGCTAATGGTCAAGGTATTCTGACGTTAGAAAAAGACTTTCCGCAAAAGTCCTATGCGCTTAATGCATATGGTGATATTATGGTGCTTTTGGAAATCGAGGATTTGCTTTTATCATGGGAGGAACGTGAAGACATGAAACCAGAAGCTATCCGAATTGATACCATGTTCATTCGCAAACGCTTGGATGAAAAGACCTTTATTGTGCAACACAATGGTTCCGAAGCTTACGGATTGATGCAACGTACCATAATTGTACCGGACTCAATAGCCTTGGTTGATGGTTCTTTAGGGGGAGAATCCGTAAAAGAGGTAGAAGACAAATACAAAGCCAAACAAATCGCGACAACTAGTATTTGGAATCAGCAAATGTTGTTTTCGAGGGCTAGAATAAACGACCTTTTAGAAGCACCCGGCCTGGACAAAATCACCCGCGAGGACCTCATAACTGCCTTAAACTGGAGAGGCGAGATAGGGGATAAGCTCAAAAACTACATTGAAGACAATCCAGATATGTCGCCCTACCGTTTGAGCCGTCTTGTTGAAAATTGGCGAAACCAAAAGCTGGTTACCTTAGGATACAATCCCTACAAACAAGTGGTGTACAATTGGGAA
>JBCBCH010000272.1:0-4262 GCA_038530835.1 Bacteroidota bacterium
GGTGATTCCATTCTCTCGGGCTTGCATGCTAAAGGAATTGTCTAGGTAAATGACGGTTTCCTTTTCTTTTTCTGACTGATTTTTGGCTGTAAAAGGCTGAGCGAAAGCAATGATGAGGGCCGCAAGCAAGAGCAGTCGTGTGAACAGCAAGAGCCACTTTTTCAATTGATTGGCACGTTGCGAATCAATCATGATTTTCTGCAACATGGCCACATTGGTGAAAGGAGTCTTCTTAAAACGACGGAGCTGAAAAAGATGAACGATTATGGGGATGACCAGAAGAAAGAGACCCCACAGAATTTCCGGATGTTTGAGCTGCATCATCAATTATCGTTGGGACAAATATATTCATAATTACCTATCAGGTTCTTGAAAACCATCGTTAACGGAATACTAATTTCCATTAGAGGATTTTTGAAACTCAACAAAAAAAGAAATAGTCTTTCATGTTTTCAAAACCATGATGCGCTAGGTACCCTCGAATTTCAATTTGCGCCTGCGCGTTGGCCACGGTAATAATGCTTTGCGGACGCTTTATGTCCTTTAAGGCGTCAAAATGAGATAGCTTTTTGCCATAAATACGCTTTCCAATCTTATTGGGATTATCACACAACCATACAAAGTCGATATTTTGGTCAACTAGCGTTTTGGCAATGGTTTTGCCCTTAAACCCAGCCCCCCAAACCACAAGGGTTTTCTGTTCATCGAAATGAAGCTTTAGGAAGTAATGCATTTTGATGTCCAAAAAATAGTTTTGGGCATAATGTTCGCTCGTGCGGGAAGTACGGGTATCATAATCACGCCAGTGCAGCAATACTTGGTCACAAGGAATAACCTTTAATCCATTTTCATAAAACCGGAAGGTCAAATCATAGTCTTCGGGGTATCGGTTGTGCGAAAACCCACCACATTTTTCAAAATCTGACCGATGCACCATCCAGCAAGGGGAGGGGATTACGCATTCCTTGTAGAGTTCCTCATAGTTCGTTCCCTTCCCGGTCAGCTGGTTGAGCCAGGATTCATATTTCTGATAGCCATCGCTTATTCCTCTATGGGAAAAGTATTTTACCTGTCCAACTGCCAGATGGTCCGTTCCTTTTTCTGTTAGTTTAGAAACCATCCATTGCAATCGGTGGGTTGCCATAACATCATCGGAATCCATTCGCGTGATGAAGGCACCTTGAACCTTTTCGTATCCGGTTTGAAGGGCTGGCAGAATGCCTTGTCCTCTGTTATGGTTTACGCTTATCCTGGAATCACTGTGTGCATAGGCTTTCAAAATGTCAAGACTGTTGTCTTCCGAACGGTCGTCAATGGCAATAAGTTCCCAATTGGAGTAGGACTGTTGTAAGATGGAGTCCAAGCATTCAGGAAGGAATTCCGCCGTATTTCGAAAAGGCATGATGATGCTTACCAATTCTCCTTTCATTCACAATAGATTCACCTATTTATTTTTTCAAAAGAAGAGGTTTCAGAGCGTTCAAAAGTAGCGCTTCCATAATCAAATATCCTTTTTCGGTCGGATGTACCCCATCTTCAGCCAAATCTTTGGAAAGACCATTTTCACCATTATCCATGGCTGAAAAGTAATCCAAATAGGTATAGTTATAGTCTTTACATAAGGTTTTTAGAAGTTCGTTCAATGCGGGAATGTCTTTATCAGGTTGTTTCTCCGGACGCCACGGGTAGGTTTGCGCTGGCAAAACCGAACAGATTACAGGTTCAATGCCATTCGCTTTGGCTAGCTGTGCCATGGACCAGATGTTGTCCCTAATCTGTTCCGAGGTCATGGGGCCAGTATTTCCAGCGATGTCGTTGGTTCCAGCTAGAATAACGACCAACTTTGGTTTGAGTGCGACAACGTCTTGTCGAAATCGAATTAGCATCTGCGGTGTGGTTTGTCCACTAATTCCGCGTCCTACAAATTTATGGCTGTTGAAGAAGTCTGGGTGCAGCGCATACCATCCTTCTGTAATGGAGTTACCCATGAAAACAGCATTGATGGTATTGCTGTCGGACGCAAGAACTTCCGCATTGGCGTTCTGGTACTTTTCTAGGTTGGCCCAGTCCTGCGCCTTGACATCATTCAAAAAAAAAGAAACCTGCCAAACGAACAAGAAAAGTACGCATCGTGCCATCATTTAAGTTTAAACCAAAAGAATCTTTCGGTATTGATTAAGATAGAAAAAGGTACAATAAAAGCCCTGAACTCCCCAAAATCAGTAATGTGATTAGAGAAATAAGTAGGTCTTTGCGTTTTTCCCGTAGCATCATCCTTTTGATTCTTGCCACATCTTTTGGTGTGGATTCTTTGAGATTTAGCAAGGTTCTTTTAGCAGTAATGAAATCCTTTTTAGCACGGTGCTTTCTTTTTTTCAACAGTGCCCTATTCGCTTTTAGCGTTTTAATGGCACTTAGCATGCTTCCTTCTCCTCCCATTACCTCTTTAGTAATAAGTAGGTTTAATTGCCGTTTTGTTACGGTTGTGGATTGTGAGGCATGTTGCAACGGGAAGCTTCGTTTTTTTTGTTCAGCTACAGAAAGACTCTGAATAGTAAAATTTATTCATAATAATTTGATAATGAAGTAATTAAATTTAAATCGATTTCATTATGAAAGGGATTTCGTTCATGGGACGTTGAACATACTTTAAGCTTATTCAAACCAACTCTAAATAATAACATTGGCTTAACTTTTTAACCTTAAAATGAACTTTAGTTTCATTTAACACCATGTTTAGTTAACAAGGTAAGGGTCTACCGGATGGTACTTTTGTTAAGAATCCTATAAAAATTTCTTTCTAAACCTAAAAACAAATGAGAACACTAAAGAACGTATTGTTGTTGTCCGGATTGGTTGTGGCGACATCATGTGACCAACTCGATGATTTTATCGGTGGCGGTGATGACGGTGAACCTGAAGGCACAATATTTGAAAACAAATCTGCACTAGAGCCCTTGGTGGCCATTGAGCCGCAATTCAACTTTGTAGAAGCTTACTCCATGATCAGCTCTACTGATGTTTTGGAAAATGGGTACCGATTTGTTGGAGCTGCTGATGGAGCCGGCCTGCTTAAAGACCCAAATAGCGATGGCTTTCTCTACCTAGTAAATTCCGAAGATGATTATGCCGTTTCAAGAATTATGTTGGACAAATATTTGACACCAATTTCAGGGGAGTGGATGTTGAACTCAGGAGTTGCGGATTTTGCTCGTCAGTGTTCTGCAACGATGTGGGAAGCCGATATCCATGGTGGTTCTACAGATTTATTCTTGTCCGCTTCTGAAAGCTTTAATTATGATGTAAAGGGTATTGACCCTTACCAAGCTTCTCCTACGCCAACTGCCGATTTCGGCTTGGATGCGTTGGGTGAGTTCGCATGGGAAAACGCAGTACCACTTCCACAGGGTGCTTACATTGGCGAAACTGTAATCATCGGTGGTGATGACGACTCCAGTGGTTCTGAAGGACAAATCACATTATATCATTCTGAAAATGGAGATGCGGATTTAACTGGAGGTGAAATCTATGTGTTGAAGTTGAAAACTGTTGACTCTGGTCAAGTAGATGCAGACGGTAACCCTGTTGCTATGGAAGTAGAGGAAGGTGTTATGTACAACGAATCCAACATGGTTTTTGGTGAGACTTATGATTTCGAGTTCGTGAAAATCGAAGGCGGTGAGGCATTGACCAAAAATGAAATGGAAGATGCTTGTGTTGCTGTACAATCTACACAGTTCATGAGAGTTGAAGATGTTGATTACCAAAAAGGTGACTCAGCAAACAACAGAAACGTCTTTGTTGCCGTAACGGGAAGAGGTCCTGGAAGAGGAACGTACAACGATTGGGGTACAGTGTACAAACTTGAGTTGGATACTGATTCTCCTTTGACTGGAACAATCACTCAAATCATCAGTGGTAACACCGATACCAACAATGCTGACGGAAACTTGGCTAGCTTGCAAAGCCCTGATAACATCTGCGTTACTGAAAACTTTGTATACGTTCAAGAAGATCCTAACTCTTTCTCAAGAGGTCATGCAGCATACATCTACCAATCTGATTTGAGCGGAAGAAACATTAAGACCGTTTTGGAATTTGTAGTTCGTCAAGACCTTGATCCAGAAGGAAGCACTAGCTTCAGCGGAGAGTATGGCGCACTAGAAGATATCTCTGATAAAGTAGGAATTCCAGATACTTTCTTGCTATGCCTTCAGCCACACTACTGGCAAAGTGATGAGTTCAAAAATGTGGATGGCCAC
>JBCBCH010000273.1:0-4247 GCA_038530835.1 Bacteroidota bacterium
ATTCTGGTCTTGTTGTAACCGCTTTCCCTATCAAAATACCGCCAGCACTGCCGCTAAAAACAGCCAGGTTTTCAGGGGACGTATACTTTTCATCTATTAGGTATTCCGCGCAGGAAATAAAGTCATTCCACGTATTTTCTTTGGTGGACTTAAAACCCCCTTTGTACCAACTATCCCCTTTCTCTCCTCCTCCACGAACATGTGCCACTGCATAAACCCCACCATATTTCAACCAATAGGGCAAGTATTTATCAAGTTTCGGCCTGTATATAATTCCGTAGGCACCATAACCACTCAACAATACCCTTTGCGCTCCATCTCGAGGGGTGTTCTTGTTATAAATCAAAGACAGTGGGATTTTTTCTCCGTCATGTGCTGTTACTTCAATTTCTTCAACCAATACATTTTCCAACACATCACTTGTTGATTCATTTCCAAAGGTTTCCTTTTGAAACAGGCCAGAAGATTGGTCATACTTATACCTGGACTTCTTTGTAGTCCATCCTTCCAAGGCAATCCAGAAATCAGAGCTGTTTTTACTTTTGGACTGGACTTCCAAATGTCCCGCAGGAGCGGGCAAATCTATTTGAGTCACCTCATCTTTTCGGAACTCAAACAAAAAGGTTTCCACACCATTTCTTTTCTTTGTCAACAACAAAGATTCGGCAGTTATAGCAAAATCAGTAATCACCAAATTCTTGTCCTCAGGGATTAAAACCTCAGCATTTTCAAAGTCCGGATTGTCCAAGGAAGTTTTGCAAATCTTAAAATTTGGTGCTTCAAAAGCCGTTAAAAAAATAATGTCGTTACCCCGAAGGTAAAAGGCAACTACTTTATGGTGTTTCCCAAATAATTTTTCCCATTTAATCTTTGATTGGTGGATTTCTTCTTTTGAGGCATAGTAGTAGTCGGCATAGGGTCCCGGGCCCCATAAGCTGCCAAAAACAAAATTGTCCTCTGGACTTTGTAGATCTACTTCTGGAAAGTCTTCCTCACTAAAGGGAATTTCAGGATTGTTCTTTTTTGAAAAAAGTACCTTTACCGATTCGACAGAAGTATCAATTTGGTACAATACCGTTTCTGTATTCAATAAATAGCCTTCTTTGGATTTATCAATTTCGGGTATACGCTCATAGGTAAAACTTGTCCCGTTTTCCATCCAATGGACTCCGCCAAGACCTGCCGGCCAACAATGGTCCAAAATCTGTGGCAATATGTTTTTATTTTGAACCTCAAGAATACGGATAATCGAAATCTCTTCATCATTTTTGGTAAGTCCCAGTACTACATGCGAACCATCCCAATTAGGACTAAAATAGTTTATGGAGTAGGCCTCTCCTTGGGTTTTAGGATTGAACAACAAGTGTTCCTTTCCGTCATATCCCTTTCTAAAATAAAGTAACTTGGTCTGGGATTTTGCGTCCCTTTTAAGGTAAAAGTAATTGTTGTCTTCTGTTACTGAAATGGAAGAAATTTCTCCTGATTTACTGGAAGCGTCGTTTGAAATCTCCTTAAATAGTTTGTCACGACCAGATATTCCGCCCAGCAGCTTTTTAGCCTCTTTGGTTTGTTCTTGGTACCATTTTAGGGTTACCGAATCTCCAGGTGTCTCCATATACCGATATGGATCCTGAAAGGACATCCCAAAATAGTTGTCTACCACATTTTCTTTAGGGAGGCTAGTCCGGTCGCTTGATGGTTTTTGTTCACAAGAAATCATAAACAAAATAAGCCCGATTAGGATTTTCGCGTTGTTCATATGAAAAAAGCCTGCGAAAAAACTCGCAGGCTGTACTTATAAAAAAATCTTTTCAAGGTTGCCCGATGCTAACTTCTCCTGTTTTACCGCCGCCATGGCAAAAGGGTCGGCCTCCAAGTATTCTTTCTGGGTTATCTATTCGTGCTATACGGATTTTTGACAACGTTAAGCGTGGTTGTGTTTCAGAATTTTTTTTCATGAGTGATTAATGTTTGTTTACTACCTCAAGCTACTGAAAAAACCTTGCTTTCAACAGTCGTATTTCCTGAAATTTATAAATTTCAGTTACTCTTATCGCTTCTTGTCCAATTGTTTGGCAAAGTATGACGGATATAACCCTGTGTGTTTAACAAATGCTGAAGTAAAGGATTGGGCGTTATTGAATCCGCTCTCTTTGGCGATGGCTTCTATAGTATATTTTCGAAAGGTAAGGTCACTCTTCATTTTATTCATCGCGTATGAAACCCTCAGGTTGTTTAGATAATTTGAAAAGTTTACCCCTTTAAAATGGTTGATGATTTTGGAAAGATATGCGCTATTCGTTTTAAAATCTTTTGCTAAAGAATTCAAGGTTTGTTTTGAAGCAACAAAGGCCTCTGAATCTTCAAATTCATCTAATTTCAAAAGCACTTCCTCCACAATTTGTTCCGATATCCCGATTGAACTTCTTTTATTTTCTTTAGGTTCCTCCTTTTGGGTATCCATGGAGTTCAAAACTGCTTCAAATTTTTTCTTGAGGGTAATGTTTTTGTTGATTTCGTAGGTGGCGAAAAGAATCAATACGACAACCAGTACAATCAAAATCTTGGAAACCATTCCAGAAACCTGTTTATCTCTGTTGAGTTTGTTGATTAAGGTTTCCTTTTCATTCATTAAAAGTGGGATTTCATACTCTTTTTTGATTTTTTGCTCCAATGGTCCTGTGTAGGAGTCAAGAATGCTGTCGTACTTGATGATGGCATCAATAGCGTTCAATAGTTTTTTGTCGTTGTTGGTTTTTCGATAATAGTCTTTGATCAGAAAAAAGGTTTCCATAGACTCCAAGAGGATTTCGTTGGATTCGGTTATTAGAGCACCTGCCTTTTCCAAGTTGGAGATGTACTTCTTCCCATTTCCTAGGGAGCTATTTATTTTAGCGAGATAAAGATGATAAAGAGACCGCACTGTAGCATCAGGGTCTTTTTGTATTTTATCATTAATGCTTACAGCATATTTGGAAGCCCTTGTATATTCTGCATTCTTGAAATAAGCAATCGCTTGATTCATTCGAAAACGGTTTACAAAAATCGAGTCTCCTTCGCTCAAAGCCTTTCGCTCTCCCAAAGAGGAATAATATTGGGCTGAGTCGGTCTCACCTGAAAATAGAAACGCATCTGATTTTGCATAAAGCAATCTTGTTTCATAAAAACCTTTGTTTTCAAGAGTAGCATTCTTCAGGTAATTTTCATATTTATTAAAGTAATCAACGGCTTCAATCCGATTGCCTACAAGGTTCTTTATCAATCCAATATTGAAATTAATTCCCGCTTCCATGGCTAAATCTTTACCATCGCTTGCCTTCAAAGCAGCAAAATAGTAATCCAAGGCAGCGGCATATTGGCCTATTCGATAAAACATTCTACCTTTTTGCAAATTCCCTTGCGCTAAAAATGCTTTGTGGTTGTCATTTCCATCAGCCATTAAAATCAAACTATCGGCATATTGAAAAGCTTCATCTATCGGAGTTATGTTAGACATGGTGTGGTAACCCTCCATAAGTCGAACGGTATCATACCGTTGTTTTGCCAAGCGTATATACCTATCGGTCTTGGAAAGAGCACTAACCGAATCTATAGGAAATGTCCTAAAATTGACCTTTAATTTCGAATAATCCCCTTCGGCTGCCTCATTAGATTTTGACTGGGAAAAACCAAGAGTAATACCCCAAACAATAGTAAAACCGAAGCAAATGATTCTTGATGCCCTGCTCATGTTTCAACTTTTTTACCAGCTGGTTTCATGTTGTAATTCACCCAATGGGCTATACAAAGAATGAAGGTAACCTTCTACCGTGAAAACCATTGTACCTGCTGTTCCTAAATCGAACAAGAAAGTCTGATGTACAATTGAAAAACTTTAGTATCCCAGTTCGCAAAAAACAATGGCGAAATAGAACACATCCAAAAAAGAGAAAGGGGACTTTGGATATCATGGTGGGTTAGTGCGCTGAGAAAATCTGTAACTGTAAGATAGAAAAAAATTAAGACTTCCCAAGATTTATAAATCCCAAGACCGTATTTATAAATCAGAGGAAACACCATTTGTGATATCGATGAGTTCTTATGAATTTCATTTTGACTAAATACAAAATCAATACTAAAGTCGCGCTTTGATATCAATAAAGAACTTGGAACGCTTACAAAAACTGCACCGGTTGATTGTCAATGAAACCACCGGCACGCCCAAGGAACTTGCTAGGAGACTCAGGGTGAGCGAGCGTCTGATTTTT
>JBCBCH010000274.1:0-4246 GCA_038530835.1 Bacteroidota bacterium
GAAATGGATGAAGAAGCCATCCGTGACTTTTTCAACAACACGGGGATGGATGCCATCCTTTGCGTAAACGAAATCTTTGCTGTCTTTAGCATTCGAATTGCCATGGAAAAAGGCTTCAACGTTCCAGAGGATATTTCCATTATCGGCTTCACCGATGGGATGCTTGCCAAATATGCCAATCCCAGTCTCACTGTAGTCGCCCAACACGGGGAAAGAATGGGAGAAATTTCGGCAAAAATGCTCATTGACAAGGTGGAAGATGAAAGCGATGAAGAAATTTTTCAAACCAAAATTTTAGAGCCCACACTAGTACTTCGAGACTCTACAATTAACTAAGTTTGTCACAACCACAAGACAAACGTATTTACAACATATAACATGAACCAAGATTATATTAAAGCAGACCCTTGGTCTATTATTGAGGAAGGATTTGATGCCGAACGTATTAAGTCTTCTGAAAGTCTTTTTAGTATCGGAAACGGCGCCATGGGACAACGTGCCAACTTTGAAGAAAGTTACTCAGGAGATACCTTTCAAGGAAGTTACATCGCCGGGGTATACTATCCGGATAGAACCAGAGTGGGATGGTGGAAGAATGGTTATCCGGAATATTTTGCCAAAGTCCTTAACGCTCCCAACTGGATTGGGATTGATGTCACTATCAATGGCCAACCCTTGGATTTGAAAAGCTGCGCTTCGGTCAAAGACTTTAGGCGTGAACTCAATATGAAAGAAGGCTGGTATCGAAGGAGTTTTGTTGCGGTACTGAGTGATGGAACTGAAGTGGAGGTGCAAGCCAAACGTTTTTTAAGTCTTAGCCTAGATGAAGTTGGGGCTATTCAATACATGGTAACGCCTATTAATAAGGATACGGATGTGATCATGACACCCTATCTGGATAGCGGCATCACGAATGAAGACAGTAATTGGGACGATAAATTCTGGGAAACCACAAAGGTTGTCGTTGAAGGGAACCAAGGCTTCATCGAATCCCATACGCTGAAAACCAATTTTGGGGTGTGCACCTTTATGGAGGTCGAGGTTTCCTTGGATGGGGAACCAATTATGGTTCAGCCGCAATCCGAATCTGCCGAGATGCGCGTAAGCTTGTCGTTCACTCAAAGGGTTGGAAAAGGACAAACGCTAACCCTTCACAAGTTTGGGGGTTACACGGTCTCCAGGAATCATGAAGCTTCTGAGTTGACCGACGCGGCCAAGGATGCTTTATCGAAAGCAAAAGAACTTGGGTTTACAGGATTACTTGAGCAACAGAAAGAAGCTTGGGCCAAGATTTGGGAGATGAGCGACATAACCATTGATGGTGATGTTAAAGCACAACAAGGAATTCGTTTCAATATCTTCCAACTCAACCAAACCTACCTTGGTAAAGATTCTCGACTCAACATAGGCCCAAAAGGATTTACTGGTGAAAAGTATGGAGGTAGTACCTATTGGGATACGGAAGCCTATTGTTTGCCTTTTTATATGGCAACGAAAGGAGAGGAGGTCGCATGGAGCTTGCTGGAATATCGTTATAAGCATTTGGGCAAAGCGATGGAGAATGCAACCAAATTGGGCTTTACCAACGGAGCAGCACTATATCCCATGGTCACCATGAATGGAGAAGAATGTCATAACGAATGGGAGATTACGTTTGAAGAAATCCATCGGAATGGTGCCATCGCTTTCGCCATATACCATTATAATAGGTATACCGGTGATTTTGGCTACATCCCCAAAATGGGATTGGAAGTATTGATTGGTATTGCCAGATTTTGGAAACAACGCTTTAACTATTCCGAAGACAAAAAGCAATACGTCATGTTGGGCGTAACTGGCCCCAATGAGTACGAAAACAACGTCAACAACAACTGGTATACCAATTATATTGCAAAATGGTGTATCGAATATGCAAAGTCATGTAGCGAAACGGTAGCACAAGACTACCCCGAAGACTATAAAAGAATTGCAGCGAAAACAGGAATCTCCACAGAAGAATTGGAAGAGTGGGGCGAAATAGTCAAGCAAATCTATTTCCCCTATTCAGAAGAACATGGCGTCTACTTGCAGCAAGATGGATTCTTAGACAAAGAAATGATACGGGTTGCAGATTTAGACCCTTCACAAAGACCGATAAACCAAAAATGGAGTTGGGATAGAATTTTAAGGTCTCCCTACATCAAACAGGCAGACGTACTGCAGGGCTTTTATTTCTTTGAAGACCATTTCTCTGAAAAAGAGCTTGAAAAACACTTTGACTTCTATGAGCCCTTTACTGTCCATGAGTCATCACTATCGCCATGCGTGCATAGTATCCAAGCTGCAAAGCTGCAGCGCATGGAGCAAGCCTATACGTTTTATTTGAGAACCTCTCGCCTAGATTTGGATGACTATAATAAGGAAGTAGAAGAAGGGTTGCATATTACGTCCATGGCAGGTACTTGGATGAGTATCGTCGAAGGTTTTGGCGGAACCCGAATCGTAGATGGCAAACTTAGTTTTGCACCCCAAATCCCAAAGCAGTGGGAGGGCTATTCCTTCAAAATGAATTTTAGGAACCAAGTCGTGACGATTAGGGTTTCGGCTACGGAAACAAGTTTCGAGCTTTCTGGAGATGCCCCACTCGAAATTTTGGTAAACGGATTGCCTCTGATCCTAACGCCAAACGAAGTGAGTGTGGCATGAAAAGGAAGTATTTCTTCTCAACCTTTTTGGCCGTAGGGATATTGATGGCCTGTCAAACTGAAAAAAAGACCATGGAGGCACCAAAAATCACCAAACGGAAAATTGTAATCTATCAAGTATTTACCCGTTTGTTCGGTAATACAGATACCTTGAACAAGCCATGGGGTACCTTGGAGGAGAATGGCGTTGGAAAGTTTGCAGATTTTACGGATAAGGCACTATCTGAAATAAAAGACTTGGGTGTAACCCATATTTGGTATACGGGAGTCCCGCACCATGCCTTGGTGAATGATTATACCGATAACGGAATTTCCAATGATGACCCTGATGTAGTTAAGGGTAGGGCGGGTTCACCATATGCGGTTAAGGACTATTATAATGTCAATCCTGATTTGGCGGTAGACCCGGCAAATCGTTTGGAAGAGTTTAAAGCCTTAATAACCCGCACCCACGCTGCCGGACTAAAATTGATGATAGATATTGTTCCCAATCATGTGGCGCGTAATTACGAAGGACGGACGAATCCCGAAGGTGTTTCGGATTTTGGTGCACACGATGATACGTCTCTCGCTTACCAAATGAACAACAACTTCTACTACATCCCTGGTGAACCTTTTAAGGTACCGAACTGGGAAAATGGATACCAACCCCTTGGTGGGGAAAAAAGAACTTCTTCAGACGATGCCTTTGAAGAGGTCCCGGCGAAGTGGACCGGAAACGGCTCCAGACTGGCACAACCCCATTTCAATGATTGGTACGAAACCGTGAAAATCAATTACGGGGTGCGTCCCAACGGTGAACTGGATTTTGCGATACTCCCGGAAGAATACGCGAAAAAAGACCATGCAGCCCATTTGGCTTTTTGGAAGGATAAAAAGATTCCGGATTCTTGGAACAAGTTCAAGGATATTGCCCTGTACTGGTTGGAAATGGGGGTCGATGGGTTTCGATTCGATATGGCAGAAATGGTTCCGGTAGAGTTTTGGAGCTACATGAATTCCAGCATTAAAGCCCAAAATCCAGAGGCGGTTTTGCTCGCCGAAGTGTATAATCCTGATTTGTATCGCGCCTACATCCATAAGGGTAAAATGGATTATCTCTATGACAAGGTAGAACTGTACGACAGCTTAAAGCACATCATCAAGGGCTATGGTTGGACGGACCATATTCCAGTGGTTCAAAAAGGTATGCAAGATATTGAGCATCACATGCTGCATTTTTTGGAAAATCACGACGAGCAACGTATCGCCAGTCCTGAGTTTGCCGGAAATGCTGAATTGGCCAAACCCGCTATGGTGGTATCTGCGACCTTGAGCACATCGCCCACAATGCTCTATTTTGGGCAGGAAGTTGGCGAACCTGGCGCCGAAGATGCTGGTTTTGGGAAGCCTTCGCGCACATCAATATTTGATTATATAGGGGTGCCTCATCATCAACGATGGGTCAACAACAAGCAGTTTGATGGAGGGCAATTGTCCAATACGGAAAAGCAACTCAGGGATTTTTACAAAAGGTTGCTCAATTTCACTATTGAAAGTGAAGCGTTGATGGGGGCGTATGA
>JBCBCH010000275.1:0-4246 GCA_038530835.1 Bacteroidota bacterium
CAATTCAACGGTTTAAAACCAGATAATAATCAATTCTTCGTGCAAGACGGGCAAGAAACCCGCTTGGAAACCTTTGAATTGAAAAGAAAAACCATAGTTAAACCGTAAAAAGTTACTATTGCGAAAAACGCGGGTACGCCATTGCCAACCAATCTCAAAGAAACGGCTGCCTCCAATGCGATATGGACTATCATTCAAAGATTGTCCTTCAATGATGGCATTGTTCAATCCAAATGCAATCACCAAATCTGAATAGGTTCTTCTGTCGTATTTGATATCCCTGCGCCAATTTCGTTCACTAAAACTAAAGGCAGGTCTTCCATTGATATCGATACCCAACCGAACTCCATCATTAGAGATGGTATCAGCCTCAATCAAGACCAAGGTTTTGCCACGATTACGCTCGAGCAAATCAATTTGGTTCTGAACAATTGAAAGTCGATTCTCGATGTTTAAAGCCCTCTTTTTTGCGGCCGTTTCTTTTAGAATGTCTGCTTCCTCTTCTGAAATGTCCCCTCTTTCGAGTCGTCTGTTGATGTCTTTTACCTCTTGCTTGAGCGCTTCTTTTTCTTGTTCGGTGATTTTCTCTTTTTGCGCTTTGAGCACTTCTACTTTTTTCTGATAACCTTCTTGGGTATAACTCTTTACGGCAACAAGAAACAAAGCAAACAGTACTAAAATTTTGATTTTGTTTTTCATTTTTTGGATTGATTTTGGGTCCTGAGGTTCCTGCTCCCCGCTCTGCGGGGAGTGAAACCAAAGGCCTTTTGATTGATGATTTAATTGTTGCGGTCGGCCACCGCGGTACGTAGTTTTAAATAGCCTTCTTTCAGGGCATCGAATATTTGGTCACGGAACGTTCCGTCAATTTCTTGTTCGACTTCGTTGAGCAAAGCCATGGCATCAACACCTTCTTCGGATAGGATATTTTTCTCTATAAAAATTTCGCGTTGCGCAGTTCGAAGTAGGGCATCAATTTCCGCATCGGTGACTGCCACATCGCTAGAACGCTCTAATTCTTCAACCGTATGCAAAATCTCTTTCGCTTTCAATTCGATGGCATCCAAAGTGGGTTGCTCCAATAGCTCTCCGCTTTCCTTTACAAAAGCAAGGGCATTGAGCTCATCCGCTTCTTCTTCCGATTGGGATTTAACAATTTCCTGATTATTAGATACTTCTGGCACAACAACTGTAGTGACTTCAGAATTTTCCAAGGGTAAAATTTCCACTACCTTTTCTTGCGATTTAAGTTTTGGGTCAACTTCTATTTCTGGTGTATTTACTATTTCGTTTATGGGATCAATGCTTGGTTCATCCGAATTCCAAAAGGCAATAGTCAATACTATCATTCCAATAAAACAAGCAGCCAACATGAGCATGTATCTCGAAGCTGTTTTTTGCTTCTTTTCCGAAGGCAATTGCTCGGAAATCTTTTCCCAGGCCTTGTTGGAGGGTTTGATTTGTCTCTCCTCCAGTTTTTCCCGCATCAATTTGTCAAACTTTTCCATACTACTTCTTTAACTTCTTCCCCTTTTAGAGGCATTAATGCCCTTTAGTCCCAAACTATCTTGTAGTTGGCGCCTTGCCTTGAACAATTGTGATTTTGAAGTACCTTCTGAAATCTTCAGCATTTTTGCAATTTCTTCATGGCGATACCCCTCTATTGCGTGCAACAAAAACACCATTTTATAGCCTTCGGGCAATGCGTCGATATGCTGTTGTATAAAATCCACTTCCCAAGGCTCATCCGCTTCCAATATTTGGACCGGACTTCGTTCCAAAACGGTTTCGTCATAAACGACAAACTGTTTTTTGCGTAAATATGAAATGCACTCGTTCACCATAATTCTTCGTATCCATCCTTCAAAACTTCCTTGAAAACGAAAACTATCCAACTTCTTGAAAACCTTTACAAAACCCTCGACCATCACATCCTCCGCAAATTGGACATCCTTTACATATTGTCGGCAAACCCCCAGCATTTTAGGTGAATACTTTTCGTAAAGGGCCTTTTGCGCTAAAGCATCATTTTTCAGGGCCTTTTTTATCCAATGTTTGTCGTTATGCTGTAATCTGATGACTTTCAAACGGGTTCTCGGTTCGTTTCATTTTTATAGACGCAGTTCTTGGGCCAAACGTTGTCTGACTTTGGAAAAAATACAAAGAAAAATAACAGAATATTGATTTTCAGTGATTTGCGATTTACTTTTTTCGCTCCACTACATAGTTGACCATCAAGGTCAAGGAAGATTTGTAAACGGAATCTGGATATTGGTCCAATAGGGCAAGGGCAGCGTCTTTAAACTCGAGCATTTTGGTCACCGCATAGTCCAATCCGCCTTTTCCTTTGACGTAGGTGATAACTTCTTTGACCCTTTTTTTGTCCTTGTTGTGGTTTTTGATGGTATTGATGAGCCAACGTCGTTGGGCTTTGTCGCTTTGGTTCAGCGCGTAAATCAGAGGTAGGGTCATTTTTTGTTCTTTGATGTCTATTCCCGTGGGCTTTCCAATTTTTTCTTCCCCATAGTCAAAAAGGTCATCTTTTATTTGAAAGGCCATTCCGCACAGCTCACCAAACTTTCGAAAGGTTTCCACATCTTCAGAATCCGGTCGAACCGAACACGCACCCATACTACAACAAGCGGCAATTAGGGTTGCTGTTTTTTGCCGGATGATGTCATAGTATATCTCTTCCGTAATGTCCAGCAAGCGGGCTTTTTCAATTTGGAGCAACTCCCCTTCACTCATATCTTTTACGGCGTTGGAGATAATATGCAACAAATCGTAGTTATGCTTTTCCAAGGCGACAAGGACCCCTCTAGAAAAGAGAAAATCCCCAACCAATACCGCTATCTTGTTCTTCCACAACGCATTGACCGAAAAAAAGCCTCTTCTTTTATGGCTATCGTCCACCACATCATCATGCACCAAACTCGCCGTGTGAATCAACTCGATGATAGAGGCACCGCAGTAAGTTCTATCGTTTACTTCCCCATCGTTCAGCAATTTGGCAGTCAAAAAAACAAACATGGGTCGCATTTGTTTTCCTTTCCGATTGATAATGTAGTAGGTAATGCGGTTAAAGAGTGCAACCTTGGAAGACATGGAATCGTGGAACTTTTCTTCAAAAAGTTCCATTTCTTGGGCAATGGGTTCCTTGATTTGGGAAACTACCTTCAAAATACTTCCGGATTGTTTGGTTTGTATCGAATATCAAAATTAGCGAAAAAGCATAGCTTTCTCCTGCTCAATTGATGTTTTGCCACTTAAATCCCATGAAATGAAACCTAGGCTTTAAGAATAGCCAATCAGTTTGTCTTGTTGGCCAATTGCCCACAAGCGGCATCAATGTCCTTTCCTCTAGATTTTCGTACGGTAACCGTGATGCCATTTTCCTTCAAGGTTTTTTGGTAACGCTCCAATGCTGAATCAGAAGCCTGTTGAAACATACCATCATCAATGGGGTTGTACTCAATGAGATTTACCTTGGAGGGAGCAAATTTGCAAAAGCGAACCAAGGCATCGATGTCTTTTTGGGTGTCGTTGATATTCTCCCAAACCACGTACTCATAAGTTATTCGCTTTTTGGTTTTGGCATACCAATGTTCCAAGGCGTCACGCAAGTCCTTTAGAGGAAAGGTCGCATTGAACGGCATTATGGAAGTGCGAACCTCATCAATGGCAGAATGCAAGGAAACGGCGAGATTAAACTTTACCTCCTCATCGGCCATTTTCTTGATTATTTTGGGAACGCCAGAAGTAGAGACCGTAATTCGTTTTGGGGACATCCCAAGACCTTCCTCAGACGTTATCTTATCAATGGCTTTGAGTACGTTATTATAGTTCATCAACGGCTCGCCCATACCCATGAACACGATATTGCTCAATGGACGCTCAAAATAGAGTCGACTTTGTTGGTCTATCGCCACGACCTGGTCATAAATTTCATCAGGATTGAGATTGCGCATCCGTTTTAGGCGCGCCGTGGCACAGAACTTACAGTCCAAACTACAGCCTACTTGACTGGACACACAGGCAGTGGTGCGGGTCTCTGTAGGAATCAATACGGATTCGACCACCAAATCGTCGTGCAACTTTACGGCATTTTTGATGGTGCCATCCGAACTGCGCTGCATTTGGTCTACCTCGATGTGATTGATGACGAAAGTGTCTTCCAGCTTTTTTCGGGTTTCCAACGAAATGTTCGTCATTTCATCAAACGTATGCGCAGACTTCTGCCACAACC
>JBCBCH010000276.1:0-4242 GCA_038530835.1 Bacteroidota bacterium
TCGCCGGTCAACGAGATTTCATCATACCCGTCCAATGCGTGTAGAATGGTGAAATTCTTATCCGTATTTTGATACAAATACCCATACATTCGGGCTAATTCCAGATTGAAAACACCCACCATTTGATTTTTCGGAAATGCTGGATTTACCATGGGTCCCAGCATGTTGAAAAAGGTTTTTACAGCTAATTCCCTTCGGATAGGCGCCACATTTTTCATTGCGGGATGGAATAACGGCGCATGCAGCACACAAATCCCGGCCTCGTCAATTGACCTTTTCAGAAAGTCAGCTTCATTACTGAATTTGATGCCCAAGAATTCCATAACGTTGCTGCTCCCACATTTGGAAGATACCCCATAGTTACCATGTTTAGTGACTTTGATTCCTGCACCAGCTGTCACAAATGAAGCCAAAGTGGAAATGTTGAAGGTATCCTTGCCGTCTCCTCCGGTGCCACATAAATCGATGGGATTGTATTCGCTGAGGTCCACGGCCAGGCACAATTCCAAAAGGGCATCGCGAAAGCCTTCCAGCTCGTCAATAGTGATGCTTCGCATCATGTAAACCGTCAAAAAGGCTGCAATTTGACTGGTGTTGTATTCTCCATTGGCAATGTTCACCAGGATTTGCTTCGCATCTTCCTTTGTGAGTACTTCGTGGTTAATAAGTCGATTTAAGGTTTCTTTCATTGTATTTTTTTGTCATTCCGCACTCGGTACGGAATCTGTTTTCATTTATTCTGTTCCCTGAGCGAAGTCGAAGGGACCAGAAGGGATTATCTTTTCTACTGTTCCAACCAGTTTTTCAACATTTGTTTTCCATCAGGGGTCAATACCGACTCTGGATGAAATTGTACCGCTGCCACATCGTAGGTTTTGTGCCGTAAGGACATTACCTGACCGTTTTCGTCAAAGGAGGTGGCTATCAATTCCTCTGGCAATTCGTTATGTACCACCCAAGAATGATAGCGTCCCACGAAAATCTTTTTAGGCAACCCTTTAAATAGTAGGTCTTCCCCAGTAATTTCAATTTCGGTAGCTACGCCATGGTATACCTGGTCCAAATTCACCAAGCTGCCACCAAAAACTTCTCCAATGGCCTGTTGACCCAAACAAACCCCAAGAATACGTTTGCTACTGGCATACTTTTCTATCAGTGGTTTCAAAAGACCGGCTTCATCCGGAATTCCAGGCCCTGGCGATAATACGATTTCGTTAAACGCATCTGCTTCGTCCAACTCAAATTGGTCGTTTCGTTTTACGACAACCTCGCAGTCCAAATCTTCTAGATAGTGAACCAGATTGTAGGTAAAACTGTCGTAGTTGTCAATCATTAATATGGTACGTGACGCGCTCATATCGATTCGGCAATTTCCAGAGCCTTGGTCAAGGCGCCTAGTTTATTAAAGGTTTCTTGCAATTCCATTTCTGGGTCTGAAGCGGCCACCAAACCTGCCCCAGCTTGAAAATGCAATTCGTGGTTTTTGCTCAAAAAGGTGCGAATCATGATGGCATGATTGAAATTACCCTCAAAATCCATAAAACCTATGGCTCCCCCATAATATGAGCGGTTGGTGACCTCATACTTCTCACTCAATTGCATGGCCATATGCTTTGGTGCTCCACTTAGCGTCCCCGCAGGAAAGGTATCTGCCACAACCTTCATGGTAGGGATATTTTCTTTTTTCTTTCCCGTTACCTTGGACACCAAATGGATGACATGCGAAAAATACTGGACTTCGCGATAGGTTTCCACTTGAACGGTATTGCCATTACGGCTTAAATCATTTCGTGCAAGGTCCACCAGCATAACATGCTCGCTGTTTTCCTTTTCATCCGCTGCCAATTTCTTGGCCAATTCGGCATCCATTTCGTCACTACCGGTTCTTTTGTATGTTCCAGCTATAGGATGAATTTCTGCTTTGCCCTCCTTTACAATAAGTTGTGCCTCAGGTGAGCTACCAAAAATCTTAAAGTTGCCGTAGTCGAAATAAAACAGATAAGGCGATGGATTTATGGAGCGCAGCGCGCGATAGACGTTGAATTCATCTCCTTTAAAGCCTTGGGTAAATCTTCGAGACAGCACCAACTGAAAAACATCTCCGCGCTTACAATGCTTTTTGGCTAGGTCAACATGCGCCTTATAGGTTTCGTCATCCAAGTTGGAAGACCCTTTTCCCTCTCTGTGAAAGGTATAGGAGGCGAAGTTCCTCACGTTCAAAAGTTGTTCGATTTCTGCGACATTGCTTTCTTGGTCAAAACAATGTGCAAAAATGTAAGCTTCGTTTTTAAAGTGGTTGATGGCTATGATGTTCTGGTACACCGCATAATACACATCTGGTATTGCTACCGAATTTGGCTTTTTTTGAATGGAGACTTCTTCGAAATAGCGCACTGCATCGTAAGCCATATAGCCGAAAAGACCGTTGTTGATGAATTTGAAGCTATTATCGGCTACTTGAAACTCTTTGGAGAAGGCATGGATGATGTTAGGCACATCAGTGCTATCGTCAATCTCCGTTATACTTTGGGTCCCATCAGGAAACCGTTCCATAATTTGTTCATCCTCAATGGTTATGGATGCTATAGGATTGCAGCAGATATAGGAAAAACTATTGTCGTTGGCATGGTAGTCGCTACTTTCCAACAGAATACTGTTCGGAAACTTATCCCGAATTTTAAGGTATACGCTTACCGGAGTAATCGTATCCGCCAGAATTTTTTTGTAGTCGGTTTTTAAGGTATACATTGTAGAGAACCGTAATTTGAGTTTTGTGCATTAAAAAAGGCCTGTCGTGATGACAAGCCTCATATATTGTTAACAGGGGACTAGCTCACGACATGTTTCGTAAGTTCATCCACCACCAGTTGTTTAATGTTCTAATCATTTCCCCAAATATAGAAAGGAAATCGTTCTTCACAAATTTTAAACCTTAAAAACCCCGATTACATTTTTGCAATCGGGGTTTCCAAACACTAAACTGAGCAGATTACATCTGCAAATCAACGACTAGGTCGAACTCGTCATATATGGTTTTGTCACCAAGGTTGTCAAAAAAGCTACCTGAACCGTATTTTACGTCGTATTTGGTTCGGTCAACTTTTAAAGTTGCAGTTGCTTTGCTTCCATATATGGAAACATCAAATGTAATGGGCTTGGTAATTCCTTTGATGGTCAAATCGCCTGTTACTTTGTAAGCGTTTTTTCCGGTGCTTTCCACTTTGGTAAATACCATGGAAGAAGTGGGATTGCTTGCTACTGCGAAAAAATCATCGGAATTCAAGTGACCGTCCAACTTGTTTTTGTAATCTCCGGTAAGGTCGGTAGTGTTGATAGTCGACATATCCACAACAAATTCCCCTCCCGTAAGTTTATCGCCATCAAATTCCAATGAACCGGATTTTAGACTTATGGTTCCTACGTGAGAACCGGTTACCTTATAGGCTTTCCAAGTAATGGTGCTCTCACTTGCCTTTACTTCTTTTTTTTCTCCGTCAATAGGGTTTGCCAAAACCACGGAGCCGGCCAATAAGGCCAAAACGATAGTTGAAATTCTTTTTTTCATGTTTTAGGATTTTAAGGTGTTTTTATGTTTAGAATTAAATAAATGTTACAAAGTCATCAGTAGCACGTCTCACTTTGGCATAATGCTGGGTTTCGTCTTCTTCTGAGCGGTAACCTACAGGAAGCACCACGGTTGTTGTCAAAGATTTTTCGGTTAAACCCAGAATCTCGTCATAGGCTTTACGTTCAAAACCTTCCATAGGACAGGTATCAATCTTTAAATTTGCTGCAGCGGTCATTACGTTGCCCAAAGCGATGTATACTTGCCGGGCGGTCCAACTGTCTTTTAAGGCTTCTGGCAAATCCAACAGCTTGGATTTCATAAAATCGCCATAGCCTTTAAGCTGTTCAAGGTCCATGCCTCTGGTCTCACTTACATTTTTAAGATAGTTGTCAACCAAACTGGCATCAAATTGATGGTGGTTGGCAAAAACCAAAAGATGCGATGCGTCCACTACTTGGGATTGGTTCCATGAAACGGGTTTTAACTTTTCCCGTATGTCAGCGTCCTCAACCACAAAAACGTGAAAGGGCTGTAAACCGTAAGAGGTTGGGCTTAATCGCGCTGCTTCCAAAAGCGTGTTTAGCTGGTCTTCGGAGATTTTTTCGACAAAGGGTTCCAGTCTTGACTTCCACATCGATGGCATATCCAGACTTACCAAAGTAACGGAAACGTTT
>JBCBCH010000277.1:0-4235 GCA_038530835.1 Bacteroidota bacterium
GCACTACGGGAGTATTCAAACCCTTGATGCCCTCCGGGAGTGGTTTGGGCATAGGTCGAGGTTTGGTAAATAGGAGGCATCACTGCACCGTAGGCTTTGTCCGGATGTTGTCCGCCGTGTATGGTTTTACTGTTGAATTTCAGGTCTTTTTTGCTCATGTCGCTGTAAATTGGCCACAAAGGTATCGTTATCTTTCAGAGTAATCAATGAAGTTCTATTTTTGATGCTCCAAATTTCCACTATGGTCCAGAAACCCTTTTTAGGCATTTGTTTTTTTCTCGTTCTCCTTGGTTGCACGAATGGCGAAAAACTTACATATGAACTGACCTCTATCAAAGAACATGACTGCGAGTCCTGTCCTACCATAGATATTACAGTGCCAAAAATATTGGATGAAACCCCGTTAGCGTCACGTATCAATGAATCTATTACGGAAGAAATCAGCGCACAATTGGTTTTCGAGGAGAACAGCGATGGAATGGTTTTGGAAAATGCCATAGCCTCTTTCAACGAAGGGTTTGAAGAGGTAAAACGACAATTCGAGGACCAAACCATTCCTTGGGAAGCCACTGTTTCAGGCGATATCGTTTATGAAGATGCGCAAATGGTGACGGTGGTTATAAACTCGTATTTATTCACCGGCGGGGCACACGGCAACAGTCAAGTATCGTATCTGAACTTTGATAAAATAACGGGGGAAGAAATGGAGAATTGGGAGCTTTTTGATGATGAAGAGGGCTTTACCCACTATGCAGAAACCAAGTTTAGAATTCAAGAAAACGTTCCTCAGGATGATAGTATCAATCAAACCGGATTCATGTTTGAAGCAGAGGTCTTCCATTTATCAGAAAACATAGGCTACACTCTAGATGGGGTTCAGCTACTCTACAATCCCTATGAAATTGCATCCTTTGCAGAAGGACCAATCGTCTTGACCATCCCTTTCCAAGAAGCCAACAAATACCTTAAACGCAAAAACAAATCCTAAAGTTGGGTTAAAATCATATCTATATTTTTCGATATGTCGATATTTTATATCTTTGGAACATGAATGTTGTAGAGGTAAGTAAGGTGCTGTCCAATGAAACACGTGTCAATATCTTAAAGTGGCTCAAAGAGCCCGAAGCGAATTTCCCGCCCCATCAGGATATAGACCATTTTGATGACGGGGTCTGTGTGGGGTATATTCAGGATAAGACTGGACTTTCGCAATCCACCATTTCCACCTATTTGAATTCCATGCAACAAGCAGGACTGGTGATTCCCACACGACATGGCAAATGGACCTATTACAGAAGAAATGAGGAAGTGATTGAGGCCTATTACTCCACCTTAAAGGAGGTTTTGTAATTTTTATTTAAGAAAACAAATCTATATTTAGCGATATATAAATATGAAAACAATTGCATGTAACCCTATCGAAACTTGTTCTCCGCCTCACAACAAAGGTACTTGGCGTTCAAAATGGCTCTCATTTTGGAACAGTCTGACCATTTGTGGCGCAGAAGACCTATCAAAAATCAAATAAATCAGAAAACGAAAAGCATGAAAACCATTGGATTGATTGGAGGAATGAGTTGGGAATCCTCCAAAGTATACTACCAATACCTCAACGAAATCGTACGCGATACTTTAGGCGGTTCCCATTCTGCCAAGGTCATTTTGTCTTCTGTTGACTTTGCTGAAATAGAGCGGTTGTCCTTTGCTGATGACTGGGACCAAATAGGCAATTTGATGGCTATAGAAGCTCAGCGATTGGAAAAAGCCGGTGCGGATATCATCTTGCTAGGTACCAACACCATTCATTTGGTGAGTGACGCCATAACCCAAGCGACTACAATTCCTTTTCTTCATATAGCGGAGGCAACAGGTGCTGCAATAACAAAACGAGGTTTGAAAAAAATTGCCCTTTTAGGCACCCAATTCACTATGGAAAAAGATTTCTATTCCAAAATTCTAGAGCAAAACTACGGGCTAGAGGTAATTACGCCAGAACTTGAAGATAGGGTAAAGTTGCACAACATCATCTACAACGAATTGGTCAAAGGGGTGTTCACCGAAGCCTCCAAAGAAGCTTGTTTGAAGATGATACAAAAGCTAACCCGCCAAGGTATTGAAGGGGTTATCTTGGGGTGTACCGAACTTCCCATTCTTATTCCTGCGAACGAAGTGGGTTTGCCCAGTTTTGATACCACAAAAATTCACGCGGCAGCGGCAATTGAACAAGCTTTATAATGAAGTGAGTTGGTCTTTTTTTAGTTCCTTTGTACCCTTAAAAGTAGATGTTAGATGAAAAAAATCTACCACCTTGGCACCTGTTCCACATGCCAACGTATCCTAAAAGAATTAGCCCCGTTGGACGATGTCGTTTTGCAAGACATTAAAACCGAACCGATTACAGCCGCACAGCTGGATGAGATGAAGGCTTTGGCGGGGAATTTCGAAAACTTGTTCAGTCGAAGAGCAATGCTTTTCCGCCAAAGGGGACTGCATGAAAAAGAGCTATCTGAAAACGATTATCGCGACTTGATTTTGGAACAATATACCTTCTTGAAACGTCCCGTCATGCTTTTTGATGATGCGATTTTTATTGGGAATTCCAAAAAGGTAGTTGCTGCGGCACAAGCCGCCCTACACGGATGAGCAAACGTAATCTCGCTATTTTGGCCGCCATTGGCGCCACCCTGATTTATGGTGTGAACCATACCATAGCCAAAGGGGTCATGCCACACTATGTAAAACCCTTTGGGTTTATTTTTTTGCGAGTGGTTGGCGCCTCTTTCCTATTTTGGATATGTTCCTTTTTTGGTCCCAAAGAGCACATCGAGAAAAAGCATTGGCCCCGGATAATCCTTTGTGCTATTTTGGGGATGGTTATCAATATGTTGTCCTTTTTTAAGGGATTACAGTTGTCTACACCCATCAACAGTGCGGTATTGGTCACCATTTCTCCCATTATCGTTGTGGCCCTTTCGGCGATATTTCTTCGAGAGCGCATCAAGTTTCTAAAAGGTTTTGGGATTTTCCTGGGTTTTGTGGGGGCTTTGGCCCTCATTCTTTTTGGGGCGGAAGTTCGGGGTGATGCGCCAAACATTCCTTTGGGCAACATCCTATTTGTTATCAATGCGACCGCTTATGGCACCTATCTTATCGTCGTAAAAACCCTTATCGAACGCTATCATCCTTTTACCCTTATGAAATGGCTTTTTACCATAGCTGTTTTTATCAACCTCCCTATAACCCTACCTGAGTTTTTGGAAATTGAATGGTCGTCCATGCCGCTATGGGCCTATTTCTCGGTAATCTTTGTAGTTGTTGGAACCACGTTTATGACCTATTTGTTCAACGTGTTCGCCCTGACCCAACTCAAGGCTTCCACCGTTGGGGCATTTATCTATTTACAGCCCCTATTCGGAATTCTTTTCGCTGTCTTCTCCGGAAAGGACCAAATCACTGCTGTAAAACTTATTGCCACAGGACTAGTTCTTCTTGGGGTGTATCTAGCTAGTAAAAAACCTAAGCCACAACCCTAGAGCTCCTGACAAATCCCATAAATTTGAGGATGATGCGTCATTCGTCAAAATTACCTTTCCTCTTCGGGCTACTCCTTTTGGTTGTAGGTTGTCGAAACTCTGGTTCATCCGATAAGAGGATTATCGTCGCCACAGCCTCCAACATGCAATTTGCCATTCCGGAATTGAGTACTGCTTTCACTGCAGAAACCGGTATTCCATGTGAATTTGTACTTGGTTCATCAGGAAAACTGATGGCTCAAATCAAAGAAGGAGCTCCTTTTGACGTCTTCTTGTCTGCAGACATGAAATACCCTGAACTATTACATCAACAAGGATTGGGACAAAAATCCCCAGAAGTGTTTGCCTATGGGACTTTGGTTTTATGGCATACCTCAGTAACTGATCCCAGTTTGGAAACGTTCACCTTACCTGAGGTAGAACACATCGCCATGGCCAATCCACAAACCGCACCATATGGACAAGCCGCCCTAGAGGTCATGCAAAAACAAGGCTTCTACACTACCTTGAAAAACAAATTGGTTTTCGGGGAAAGCATTGCACAAACCAACCAATTCATTTTTTCTGGAGCGGCACAAGCCGCATTTACGAGTCTGTCTTTTGTAGTATCAAACCCCAAATTCCAACAGGGATATTGGCAAGCCATAGATGAAAAGGAATACACTCCTCTTCGACAAGGAGTTTTACTGCTAGGAAAAAGTC
>JBCBCH010000278.1:0-4219 GCA_038530835.1 Bacteroidota bacterium
GGTGGGTACAGGAATGCCTAAATCCATGGCATTTTGGGAGGTCCATTTACCAGTACCCACCATCGATATTGCGGTAAGTATGCGGGAGATTTCCGCTTTAAAGGAAGAACGCATTCAAGCGGATGAGGTCTATGACAGACCCCAACCCGAAACTCCCCATAAAGAAACGTTGATTCAAGAGGCCGAACAAGCCCTGTACTTTGCCTTTATTGTTACCTATGCACAAGGGATGCACCAATTGGCAGATGCCAGCAAAGAGTACAGCTATGATTTGGACTTGGGCGAAATCGCCAAAATTTGGAGGGCTGGCTGTATCATTCGTGCGGCCCTTTTGGCGGATATTACCCAAGCTTTTCATGAAAACAACGCGCTACCCAATCTTTTGTTGGCGCCATCCTTCATCGAAAAAGTCAAGGAAACCGTAGGTGCTGCTAGAAAATTGGTTGCCTTTGGAGCGACCAACGGGATTCCCCTACCCGGTCTTTCCAACGCGCTGACCTATTTTGATGCCTATACTAGTAGTAGACTTCCGCTAAATGTGATTCAAGCGCAAAGAGACTTCTTCGGTTCTCACACCTATGAAAGATTGGACCGAGAGGGTATTTTCCATACCGAGTGGGAAGATTAGCCATACCCCCATTTAGAAGAATTTCATAGCTTCAAGATGTTTAAAAATTTGCGTAACCGAGAGGTTACATTTATATTTGTAACCAAATGGTTACTTAATGAGAAGAGATGTTTTTCAAGCGATTGCAGACCCTTTGCGGAGGGATATGATTGCCCTACTTGCCAAAGAGTCCCTTACCATCAATCAAGTAGCCGAAAAATTTGATGTGAGCCGTCCTGCGGTTTCCAAACATCTGAAAATATTGGAAGAGTGTGGTATTATTTCCATAACCAATCAAGGACGAGAACGATACTGCACCATACAACCGAAACAACTCATCCCAGCCTTCTTGTGGATTGACCAATACAAAAGTCTCTGGGAAGAAAAACTTGACAACTTCGAAAACTACGTAAACCAATTAAAAAACGAACGAAATGCAAAATCTTGAAGACGCCAAATCCCGAACCCTGACCATTGAAAAAGAACTGAATGCACCCCTATCACTCGTGTGGGAAGCTTGGAGTCAACCTGAACATATCGCCAAGTGGTGGGGACCCAAAGGCATGGAAATAACCGTAGAGGTACATGATTTTAAAGTTGGAGGACACTGGCGTTACAGCATGCAGATGCCTGACGGAAATACCTTCATTACAGAAGGAACCTATCTCGCCATCGATACCCATAGGCGGATTGTAACCTCTGCAGACTTCAAACCTATGACCGAAAATGTCGAACTCCATATCCTTTTCGAAGCGCAAGGCGAAAAAACCCTGTTTACCTTTCACTGTGTGCATAAAACGGAAGAATACTGTGCCCAGCAAGAAAAGATGGGCTTTTATAACGGCTGGGGCTCCGTGTTCAATAATCTGAAAACGTTTGTGGAAACATCTTCTTGAGTACTCCCTTGCTGTAACATTTGGAGGTTTGGATTTTCTTCCTATATTTGTAGTGTACTAGTTATCTAATACACTATATATGTTAACTGTTCAAAACCTTTCATTTGCCTATCCCAAAACCGCAACGGTATTGAATTCCATTGACTTGGAACTCAATAAAGGCCGCATTTATGGGCTTTTTGGAAAAAACGGCGAAGGAAAGAGTACACTTTTAAAGCTTATGTGTGGCACCCTGTATCCGGTGCGTGGCCGATGTGCCTTGGAAAGGGAAAATATACAAGGACGAAAAGCATCAACCTTGCAAAAGTTGTTTTTCGTACCAGAAAGTTTTGATTTGCCCGCTTTGGAACTACAACAATTCGAAAAGGTGCAATCCCCTTTCTATCCCAACTTTAACCATGATAACTTTCATGCTATCCTAAAGGAATTTAAAGTTCCACAATATGGTCTGCTTTCAAAATTGTCCTATGGCCAAAAAAAGAAAGTTTTATTGGCATTTGGCCTAGCGTCAAGCACTTCACTATTGCTTATGGACGAGCCCACCAATGGTTTGGATATTCCTTCCAAAACCATATTCCGAAAAATATTGGCATCTTATCTTTCCGAAGATACCTGTGCCCTTATCGCTACGCATCAGGTACGTGACCTCCATAGCTTAATTGACCACATATTGGTTTTGGAACAAGGGCAACTCATTTTTGACGCCTCGCTATTGGAAGTTACCGAAACCTTATGGTTTGGACCTACGGCGCAAGCTGAAGGTGCTTCTCCTTTGTATATAGAATCAGGATTCAAGGGTAAAGGAATTTATCCCCGTATGACACTACCAGAGTCCGAGGTCGACCTGGAACTACTGTTTAACGGATTGCTGACCCATCCGTCGCAAATCACCGCGCTATTCCCATCTAAAGCCGCTGCTTATGGAGTTTGATTTGCAGCGGATAGCTTTTGCTTTACGAAGAGATGTAACCCTATTGAAGAACACCTTTCTTACTGGCATTCTGGTAGGGAGCATTATCCTGTTCTTATTGTGTTTGTTCAACATGGTTTGGGACCAAAAACTATCCCCTGATGAGTTCTTGGGCAGTTTCACCTTGTGTCTTTTTCCCTTGGGCATACTGTTCACCTTCACCGTGTTCCGTGAGTTCCACAACCCTAAATTGAACGCATCTTTTTTGACCCTGCCCCTAGCTTCTGCAGAACGTTTGGTGGCCAAATGGTTGTTGTGCGTTCCCTTGTTTGTGCTAGCGTTTTCAATTGTGGGTATCTTCATTGGTTTTTTTGCCATGCTATGTGGTGTATTGCTCTTTCGAGCTCCTTTTGATGGTACCATTTTGTTTCAAATGGGGTACTGGAAGACTGTTTTTCTTTTCAGTTTAGTACAACCTGTTTTTATGGTTGGCGCCTTGTCCTTTTCAAAAAACCGATTGGGCAAGACCGTTTTGACCCTAGGACTACTCTTTGTGGGCTTTTTGTTTTTCAACTTTATCGGGTTTGGCGTACTCAACCATGACTTTGGAATCTTTTACGGTAATGAAATCACTTCGGAAGCGTTCGATGAAGCCAGTAGGGATTTCTCCACCATTGGAAAATGGTTTTACGGATTGATTTTCGGACCGGTGATGCTGTGGGTCGCCTATTTAAAAATCAAAGAAAAGCAGGTGTGAAATGGATTTTGACAACAGTAAGCCCATCTACCTGCAAATCGTGGATTTTTTCTATGAAAGAATTCTCGAAGAAGAATGGAAACCCAATGAACGAATTCCCTCAGTTAGAGAAGTTGCTATGATGGTAGAAGTAAATCCCAATACCGCGATACGCGCTTTCACCCATTTGCAGGAGTTGGAAGTGATTTACAACAAACGGGGTATCGGCTATTTCGTTGCAGAAGATGGATTGGAAGCGGTATTGCGCATAAAGCGAAAAGCGTTTTTGGAACAAACCCTACCTGATGTTTTTAAACAAATGAATCTCCTCAACATTCCATTGGAAGCCCTAGAAGAAGCATATAAACGTATGAACGATGAAAAGAAGTAATCTCATATTGCTAGGAGCACTTGGTGCCATTTTGCTGTTCAGCACGGCTTTTCAACTTACGGTAAATCGCTATGCCCATGTTATTGAAAACCGTCCGAAAACAGATACCTGGAATTCCACGACCAGAAATGTTGATGCGTTTACCGAAGTCTCCACGGATTCAGACATCACCTTGGTGTACAAAAAAGGGACGGTATCCCAGCTGGAAATCAAAACCAACGTGCTTTTTGTCGATTCCATCATTACCAAAGTGGAACAGGGAGCTTTGAAAATCGATGTTTTGAAAGCACTCAAACGGAAAGACAGTGTTGCGTTAATTATCACCAATCCGGCCTTGTTGGGCATCACTTTGGGTGGTGAGTGTCATTTTATGGGAAAAGACACCCTAGCCGGAAAACATTTAAGGCTTGAATTGAAAGAAAAAAGTTCCGCCAAAATCATATTGAATTACGAAAGCGTGGAATACACCAATACTTCTTCGGGAGTAGTTGACATCAAAGGAACCCTGAACCAAATCAATATAAACAATGCTGTGAAAAAGTAATCAGCCATCATTATTCATCAATCAATCATCATTCATCAATCAAAAAACGAACAATCATGCAATCGAACACCATACTTGGGCGTACCGCTGGAATCCTGTTATTTACCCTCGTAGCCTTAGGCATAGCCGCCATGA
>JBCBCH010000279.1:0-4210 GCA_038530835.1 Bacteroidota bacterium
CGCCACCAGTGGGGAGTAACGCCAACACATCGTTTCCTCCCAGCAAAGCTTTGATAATGGGTTCTTGGGAACCCCTAAAATCAGGATGCCCCCAATATTGGGTCAATATGTCTTTTGCCTTTTTCAGTACTTTTTAATTTTGAAGGTTGCGTACGATAAAATCCGTACGATTGGCAACCGTATCTTTTGGCAATGTTATAGGTTGATAGCCAAAACGTTGATACGTTGCTTCCAAAGCCTCATGTATTTGAATAGCCTCTTCGAACGATTCCAAACGTTCATTGTCAGAAACATAAATCGCTTCCCAGGGCGGCAACATGAATATTTTGTCATATTGGTGTTGTTCGCAGGCCTTTGTGAAGTCTGCTCCATAAGGTTGGTCAAAAAAATCCATATACGCCAATACATCTGGAATACCACGGTCAAAAAAAATCACTGGGTTTGATAGTTCCAAAGACTTTCGAAAGTGTTGCACCCGGCCTTGTAAAAGATTTTTATTGAACTGATAGGCATCTTCTACAAAAACCAACGGATTGGTAATCATTTCTTTAGTGGTTCCTGTATCCTTCTTGGCCGCCGAGGTCATTTCTCGAATGATTTCATGAAAACACGGAAAACCTTGGGCTTCCAATTTTTGAATAACGGAAGTTTTTCCGGTACCAGGACCGCCGGTAATAACGATGCGTTTCGACTTCAAAAACAATAGGCTTTGAAAAACAAAGAACGGAAAACAAGAGAAGGAAAAAAAATTCCAACGAACCCCTTCTTTGTTTAAAATTGATAACATGGAGCAGGACAACGCTGATGCCTTTTACGCAAGATTGAAGGAACAACTCCTTGAAGATACCACTTGGCCCTCGAACTATCTTTATAAGTTCATCGTACCTACGAACCAAGATAAAATTGACAGTATCACCCGCATTTTTGATAATACGGGGGCTGTAATTGATTCGAAAAAATCCAAAAAGGGTACGTATACCAGCGTGTCCATTAACGTGAATCTAGCTGACCCTGATGCGGTAATCGAAAAATACAAAGCCGTCTCTGAAATTGAAGGTGTTATTTCACTTTAGGGCTCGCGGTTCGGGTAATTTTAGTATTTTGCGGTTATTGCAGTAAGCTTTCCACTTTCTTAAATCTTAAATTTTAGTTTTGAATTCTGTAGAACATTTAGAATATAATACGGAACGTGCCAAATTGTTCATACCTGAATATGGGCGTCACTTCCAAAAAATGGTGGACCACGCGGTGTCCATCGAAAACCGCGAAGAACGAAACAAGGTGGCAAAGGCCATCATCAGTGTGATGGGAAATCTTCAACCGCATTTGCGCGATGTTCCCGATTTTCAACACAAATTGTGGGACCAACTTTTTATCATGTCCAATTTTGAGTTGGATGTGGATTCACCTTTTCCAATAACCTCAAAGGAAGTATTGCAACAGCGTCCAGAGCCATTGGAGTATCCACAGAACCATCCGAAATACCGTTTTTATGGAAACAACATCAAACGCATGATTGATGTGGCCATTAAATGGGAACAAGGTGACATGCGTTCGGGATTGGAATATGCCATTGCCAACCATATGAAAAAATGTTATCTGAACTGGAACAAGGATAGCGTTGAAGATTCCGCGATTTTTGCACACTTAAAGGAATTGAGTGAGGGGCAGATTGACTTGGCGCCAAAAGGAGAAAGTTTGACAGATAGCGACCAGTTCCTCAAAAATCGCCAAGCCAAATCAAATCGAAACGGTTCAAACAACAAAAAGGGCCAACGTAACACACGTTCCAAGAAACGATATTAATTCCGATTACCATTTATGGGAGCTTTTAGGATAGAGGGTGGACACGAATTAAGTGGCGAAATTACCCCTCAAGGTGCAAAGAATGAAGCACTTCAAATTCTTTGTGCGGTATTGTTATCGCCTGAAAAAATCACCATCCACAACATTCCTGACATTATCGATGTCAACAAGTTGATTGCGCTTTTAGAAGATTTGGGTGTCAAAATCCAGAAGAAAGGAGAGGGGTCGTACACCTTTAAGGCCGATGATATCAATTTGGAATATCTGCAATCCGATAAATTCAAACAAGACGGTAGAGGCCTTAGAGGATCCATAATGTTGGTTGGGCCTTTGTTGGCACGATTTGGAAAAGGATATATACCAAAACCTGGGGGAGACAAAATTGGACGCCGTCGTTTGGATACCCACTTCGAGGGTTTCATAAAATTGGGAGCCAAGTTTAGGTACAATCGAGAGGAGTACTTTTATGGCGTTGAGGCTACGAAACTGAAAGGAACTTACATGTTGTTGGATGAGGCTTCGGTCACGGGAACGGCAAACATTGTGATGGCGGCAGTACTTGCTGAGGGAACAACAACCATATACAATGCTGCCTGTGAGCCTTATTTGCAACAGTTGTGCAAAATGCTGAACCGAATGGGTGCCAACATCAGTGGAATTGGTTCGAATTTATTGACGATTGAAGGTGTGGAAAGTCTTGGTGGCACTGAGCATACCATGCTTCCGGATATGATTGAAATTGGAAGTTGGATTGGTTTAGCCGCGATGACACGTAGCGCTTTGACCATTAAAAATGTAAGCTGGGATGATTTAGGACAAATTCCCAATGTTTTCCAGAAACTCGGAATCAAAATCGAGAAGAAGGATGACGATATCCATATCCCGAGCCATAAGGATGGGTATGAAATCCAAAACTTCATCGACGGCTCTATATTGACTATTGCAGATGCACCTTGGCCTGGCCTTACCCCTGATTTACTGAGTATCATTTTAGTGGTATCAACACAAGCTAGGGGAGAGGTATTGATTCATCAGAAAATGTTCGAGAGCCGTTTGTTCTTCGTGGATAAACTAATAGACATGGGCGCTAAGATTATTTTGTGCGACCCGCACCGTGCTACGGTGATTGGGCATGATTTCAAATCGACCCTAAAGGCGACCACTATGGTTTCTCCAGATATCCGAGCTGGGGTTTCGCTGTTGATTGCGGCGTTATCTGCAAAAGGAACATCAACCATTCATAATATCGAGCAAATCGACCGCGGTTACCAACATATTGACAGCCGTCTTCGAGCGATAGGGGCCAAAATCGTTCGAGTTTAGTTCCATAATACTGGACTGGTTGCTAGAACCAAAGTCCACAGAAGTGTACGAAACCAGTTTCTTTGAACTAATTTCTTTAGCATAGGAACGTCAAAGTTTCCTGCCTGTATTTTGTTATGGATGGGTACGAAAATCGAAAAAGTAGAAAGCCAAATCAATATTACAAGTATACCTCTTAAAATGGATATTATATCCAGCCCTTGATACAAATCGTGAAGGGTCAAAAGCAATTGCCCAACCATAAGTGGCATCACCACCATAGTAATTCGAATCGTATAGGTTTTATGCCAAACGATTAGGTTGGAAGTGGAATAGAACAAAAAGCTAGGATAAATTACTAGCTGTACCATCCAAATCAAAACGAAGGTGCCACTATCAAAAAAAAGATGGAGAAGGGGCAACACCTACTTATGTAGGGATTCGGTGAACAATACGTCCTTAACGTTTGAAAAGAATTCCATAGCCAACTTACTAGGTTTGGCAAAAGCGTTGGACTGTTCGAAGAAACTGTCGATTTGCTTCATTTTAACGTAAGCGGCGCTTCCATTTTGTCCGTAATCATGAAATGCCATACTCCATTGATGGAATATTCGATTTCTTAACGGACTTTGCGACAAAATGGTCAAATCCGTGTGGCGTGGGTCTTTACTGATGCGTTCAAAAAGAGGAATTACTTCGGCCTCATCTCCTTCCAATAACTGAAGGAATTGCTTGTTGTGGTAGAGGAGACATCCTGTAATTTGATGTGTGGCATTGTAATTTCTCGCGTCCCCCAACATTTTATAAATCTCGGGAACTGCGAAGGAATCACTAGCCGTAGAACGATACACTAGCGAATGCATGATGCAAAAATTGATAAAGGTTGCATATCAAATATAGATTTTTTGTTCAATTTTTCGCAACAAAATCGACGAAAACAGCCCTAAAAGGTGAACAAAATGGAGAAATGGGGAATTTTTTAGTAAAAAGCAACAATTTCCAAGTGTTATTCAGTGAAAGTTCTTTTAAAAGACTTGAACAGCTATCTCAAGACTTTTCTTCCAAGGTTCCGTCAGGATACAACGCAAACCTGCCTTTATCC
>JBCBCH010000280.1:0-4204 GCA_038530835.1 Bacteroidota bacterium
TAAGCCTAGTGGAACGCATACTACTTGCCCTTGGAAAGGGGTTGCTTCATACTATACTTTGGAAGTAGGGGGCAAAGAAAATGTTGACGCCGCTTGGTACTATCCGGAAACGAGCGAACTCGCCAAAAGCATCAAAGGCCGGGTGGCCTTTTGGAAAGGAGTGACCGTTGAGGCATAATCCCAACGGCCCTCGTTTTGTTTTTTACAATTCGATTACCGCGTTCTCGGTCCCAGCGAAATCATTCCACTGGTAACGGTCAGCTGCCTCATCGTTTACGTAAGAACCGTCGACAATGTAACGGAATTCGTAAGTGTTCTCTTGAGGTAAATCAAAAGTACCTTTGAAGGTTCCGTTTTTCAATTTTTTCAAGGTGCTTCCTTTAGGGTTCCAGTTGTTGAAATCTCCAACAACAACCACTTTTTTTGCTTCTTCAGCAGGAACGGTGAAGGTTACTTTGCAAATGGGCTTACTTTTTAGATATTGTTTCTTTATTGCCATGGTACTTGTTTTTAAAAATTTGGACAAAACAAAATATAAAACATCTTATTTACAATAAGTTAAGTTCGATTTATCAAATTGATAAAATGGACTTTACAATTGCATTATTTTTGCAAAATAGCCGAAGGTTTTTTTCTAAAATATGATATGCATCACTTCGTCTGCAGGATATCACCAATAATAGCCAGCTCTTCTTCCGTATTGTAAAAGTGGAAACTCAATCGAATGCCGTTACCGCGCTGGGAACAAATGATGTTTTCATGGCTTAATCTATTATAAAGTGCGTCATTCCCTCTGATGTTGAATATAGTACCATGTTCTTTGCGGGATAAGGTGATCTCATCGAGCAAACCCAACTGTGAAAACAATTCTTTGGCCTTTTTGGATAAGGCTTGATTGTGCTCCCCAATATTTTCCAAACCAAGTTGATTGAGCCACTCTAAGGAAAAGCCCATGCTCCCGAAGTTCAGTACATCTAAATGACCAGGCTCCAATCTTTTGTTCAAGGGGATGGCATGTTTTAAACTTTCATCACCTTCCACCGCGCCGTTGCCCCCATACGGAAGGGAAATCCGGTCTTGTACTTCTTCACTAAACAAAACAAAGCCATTGCCGTAACCTGACAACAACCATTTGTAAGCGCTAGCCGCCAATATATCAATCCCGGAAGTTGAGAAATCAAAGTCTTCGGTTCCGCAATATTGGGTACCATCGACAACCACAAGCAAGTTTGGGAAATCTTTCTTTAAGTTTTGTAAAAAAGATACGTCCACCTTATAACCCGAAACCCAATTCACCAAACTCAATGCCAACACATCAATTTGGTCAGACTTTAAGGTTTCATACAATTGTGTTTCAAGTTGCCCGCTCCATGGCACATAACGCAACTCAAAATCCATGAATTCAAAAGGCCAATTCAAGGAGGGATATTCTTCTTCAATCAGCAACACACGACTGCCCTTTGGCAAACTGGCCACCAGCATATTTTGGGCTATCGTAAAATTGGGAACCATGGCCACTTGATGCGCCGCACATTTAAAAAAAATGCCTAGGGTTTGACGCACTTGGTTCAGAATTTCAACACGTTGCTGCATGGTTTTGGCCGCTTCGAACAGCAGAGCGCTATCATTTGCCCGACGCCACTCATATAGTTCTTGGGTCATTAGGCCAGATGCAGCCGTATTGGCATAGATACCGTTCTTCAAAAAAGGAAAATGTTGTCTCGTTTCAATCATAAAAAGTATTGCTTCGAATTCCGTTATCTTTGCGCCAAAGATAGTTTATGCTCGGTTTTGGGAAGAAAAAAAGGGACAGCTTGGACATCGAGCAGCACGAGCTTTTGGAAAATGCCCAACGGCGTGTCAAACAGAAAAAACGTCTTTTCTCGCACTTTGTTATTTTTTTGATTGGTAGTGTATTCCTCATCCTTATCAATAAAATATTGAAGTATGGTGTGGAATACAACTGGTTTGTTTGGGGGATTCTCTTCTGGTCATTTTTATTCCTTATCCATGCTTTTAATGTATTCGTCACCCATAAATTTATGGGACAAGAATGGGAACGCAAGCAACGTGAACTATTGGTGGAAAAACAGAAAAAACGTATTGGTGAAATCCAAAAAGAAATCGAAACAGAATTTCCTTTGTCTTCCATAAATAAAAAAAAAGACGCTTGAAAGATTTGATTATTATCGCCGCTGCGGCAGAAAACAACGCCTTGGGTATCAACAACGACCTACCTTGGCATCTCCCTGACGATTTTAAACGGTTTAAGCAACTGACTACAGGACACAAAATCATTATGGGACGCAAGACCTTGGAAAGTTTCCCAAAACCCCTTCCCAATCGTGAGCATATTGCCATTACCCGTGACGCCTGTTACAGCCCAAAATTTGAATGTACCCTTGTGCATTCCTTGGAAGAGGCGATTTCCTTGGTGGACAAGGATGAAACGGCCTTTATTATAGGCGGCGGCGAAATTTACAAACAGTCTTTGGGAATTGCGACAAAAATTGAACTGACCCGAGTACATGCGACAGTTGAGGCGGATACATTCTTTCCGGAAATTCCAGAAGCAGATTGGAATTTGATTGCTTCCGAGTTTCATGGTAAAGATGAGCGCCACGCCTATGATTTTACGTACGAGACGTATGTAAAAGTTACAACTTAAGTGACTTGATTTCACCTTTGGCACCCACCCAGTGTGCTAAGCCTTCTCTCGAACCCGTAGTATAAAAAAGGGTGGTTCCTTCGCCTGCGCTTTCTGATAAACGACCTGTTTTTTCTAAAAGCGCTCGTGTTTGGCGCGCAACGGCTTCCCCAGAATCAATAATGGTCACATGTTTTGGTAATAGTTCTTGAAGCACCGGCATCAAATACGGATAATGCGTGCAACCCAAGACCAAGTGGTCGATGTTTTGCTGCAACATGGGTTCAAGGTATTTTTTGAGCAAATCGCGTATTTCTGGAGAATCGTGTTTGCCAGCTTCGATAAGTTCCACCAAACCTTTGCCCACTTGTTCCACAACTTGTATTCCTTGGGTAAACTTTTTAGAAGTGGTATTGAATAGACTGCTCGAGAGGGTGCCTTGGGTCGCAAGAACCCCTATGATTTTGGTTTGAGTTTGCAAGGCAGCAGGTTTTATGGCCGGTTCAATTCCAACGAAGGGAACATCATAGGTTTCTCTTAGCAAATCAATGGCATTTGTTGTGGCTGTATTACAGGCTACCACAATTAGTTTGCAGTTGGACTCTAAAAGAAAATTGGTGTTTTTGACGCAGAACTGTTGAATTTCCTTTTTGGATTTAGCCCCATAAGGTGCATTGGCGCTATCGGCGAGATATATAATATCCTCCTGCGGTAGTATCTTGCGCACTTCTTTCCAAATAGAAGTACCACCAATTCCGGAGTCAAAAATGCCTATGGGTTTGCGCATGCTGGGTACAAAAAAAAGAAAACCGCTTTTGCAAAGCAAAAAGCGGTTTCAATTTTGTTTTGATGAGCTTTGGTTTAGAAGCCCAATTCTTGTTTTACAGCGGGAAGTAAATCTTTTCCTCTGGCTACAATCAAGCTCAACCCTGGACTCGCGTCGATAACGTATTCTATACCTTCAGCGGTCGCAACTTTCTCGATAGCGGCTTTCGCTTTTTCAGAGATGGGTGCGAACAATTCCTGTTGCTTTTGTTGCAATTGCTTCAAAGCTGCTTGTTCCGCAGTTTGGATGTTCTTTTGGAATTCTTGCAACTCCAACGCTCTTTTTTCATTCTCCTCACGTGTTTTTGAGGTAGACTCATTCTGGTATTGCGTTGCTTTATTTTGAAATTCCGTCATGGAACCTTTGATATCTGCAGTATAGGTTTCTTCCAATTTTTTTAGTTCGGACTGCGCGGCTTTCATTTCAGGCATCTCCGACAACAATTGTTGTACGTTGATGTGCGCTACTTTAGCCTGTGCATTAGCAAAACTGGTAGCCGCTACAAACACAACCAGGGCTACCAACATCTTCTTTACATTTCTCATGATCTAAGTTTACTATTTTGAATGTTAATTTTAGTGTTTCCTTTTATTTTTGGATGGAATCTTTCGAAACCTCCTGTGCTTTTTTCCGCTCGTCTATTTTAGCTTGACGTTTCGCTTCTCTTTCCTCCAACAACTTCTTACGTCTTGCCTCATATGCCTTTTTCCGCTCTTCACGCAATCTTAATT
>JBCBCH010000281.1:0-4198 GCA_038530835.1 Bacteroidota bacterium
CCTTCGTAACTGATGTAACGTGTAACAAAGGCACCTATGATGATGAGAATCCAGGAAATGTGCAATACCAAGACCGGCCATTTTTTCCAACTTAACAACTTATACCGAAAGATATTCCCGGTAAAATTGATGACGAAAAACACCATTATGGCTTCAAACCACGTGGCATTGTAGATATAAATTCTAGCAGATTCCGTGCTATACCAACTTTCCAAAAAAGTTCCCAGTCCCATAGCCGCTGCGAAGACCAAGAACAGCACTGCCATCAATTTTGTAGAAAAAAGTGTTTTTTTCAGGATGTCAATCATGGATATGATGCTCTGTTTGGCATGCAAAATTACCACCTTTTAGGCAGTTTCCATTTAAAGTAGCGTTTCAAAAGGTTAAACAGAATTGTTAATTATTTTAAAAAGTTCAAAAACCCGAATTGTGTACTTTTGAACATGCTCTCGGTAGTACTTGTTGGCACGGGTAACGTGGCAGAACATCTTTTTCATGCCTTTGAAAACAACGTGGCAGTAGACGTTCTTGCGGTGATTGGACGAAATGCTTTGCAGAGTCACCCTTTTGGGGAAAAGTTTTTCCTCCATACCAACTACGAAAATCTACCCAAAGCCGATATCTATCTTCTCGCTGTTTCGGATAGTGCCATACCAGAAGTATCTGAACGATTGAGCAGCAATCAAAGATTTTTGGTGCATGTATCTGGGGCAACTCCCATGGAAAATATCAAAGGGGATAAAAAAGGGGTTTTCTATCCCCTACAAACCTTTACCAAAGGTAAAACCCTTAATTTCAAGGAAATTCCCATTTTGGTAGAAGCAAATTCAACCGAATTACAAACACTGCTTTTGGAATTGGGCCAGCAGATTTCCGACACTGTCCAAATAGTATCTTCCGAAAAAAGAGAAAAACTGCATCTCGCTGCTATTTTTGCCAATAACTTTGTGAATCATTTGTTCGCCATAAGTGAAACCATTTGCACAATAGAGGATGTGTCATTTGATTTGCTAAAACCGCTGATTTATGAAACGGCGCATAAATTGGAGACATTATCTCCCAAACAAGCACAAACCGGTCCGGCGAAACGGGGTGATATGGAAACCATGAAAAAACACGTATCGCAATTGAACGATAACCAAACCAAAGAGTTGTATACCCTAATGAGCCAAGCCATTCTAAACTATCATGAAAAAGAACTATAAAGAATTATTGAACGACATTACCACCTTTGTTTTTGATGTGGATGGGGTTTTTACCGATGGCTCTATATTGGTAACCACCTCGGGAGAAATGCTGCGTAAAATGAACGTAAAGGATGGTTACGCCTTGAAGACCGCATTACAAAAAGGCTATCGGGTTTGTATCATTTCTGGTGGAACGAATCCTGGGGTCAAGGAGCGCCTGAAAGGCTTAGGGGTAACCGATATTTATTTGGGTGCCCACTACAAGCAAGAACCTTTAGAGGAGTTCTTGGACATTTATGATATCGACCCCAACCATGTTTTGTACATGGGAGATGATATTCCTGATATTCCGCCCATGAAAATGGTCGCCTTGGCTACAGCGCCCCAAAATGCGGTTGCAGAAGTCAAAGCGATAAGTGATTATGTCTCCCACAAGAATGGTGGTGAAGGTTGTGTACGCGACATTATTGAACAAGTGCTGAAAGTACGAGGAGACTGGAACGACAATCTAAGTGCCAAAAATGACTGAAAATCCGCTAGCGGAAAAGTTACGAGGACACAAGCTCATACTCGCCTCGGGTTCTCCAAGACGAAAACAATTTCTGATGGATATGGGACTGCCCTTTGAAATCCTTAAAAAAGACGTAGAAGAAATCTATCCCGACCATTTGAAAGGCAAGGAAATCTCTGAATATCTAGCCAAACTCAAAGCCGAACCTTTTCAGAATAGCTTGAATATCGGAGATATTGTTTTGACCTCCGATACAGTGGTTTGGAACGAAGGTGAATCCTTGGCCAAAGCGGAAACCCTAGAAGAAGCTGTGGTCATGTTACAAAAGCTTTCGGGAAAATGGCACGAAGTGATTACTTCCGTATGCCTCACCTCTACCGCTGAACAACACGTGGTCTCCGATACCACCAAGGTAAAAGTTGCGGATTTATCCCTAGCGGAGATTCAATTCTATATTGCTTCATGCCAACCTTTTGATAAGGCAGGGGCCTACGGTATTCAGGAGTGGTTAGGGTTGATAGGCATCTCCGAAATACAGGGTTCCTATACCAACGTAGTAGGCTTACCTACCCATCTCGTTTACAAAACGTTAATGGATATGGTCGGCTAAATCCGCTTGCGTACCTTTATAAAAACTTCTGTCATGCTAAAGAAAATCCTATTCCCATTATCTTTTGTAAGCGCATTGCTATTGGCTCTAACCACATCGAGTTGTATTGATGAGACCAAAGCAAAAACCAAAACCGCTGCAGAAGATGGTTATGAAGCCCCTGAAACCAAAGAAGAAACTAAGGAGGATGGCGGTATAACCGAAGCGTTCAAAAAGTACTGGTTTGCTGGTGAAGCGGAAATTACCTCCTACACCTTGGAACAAGCACGCTATGGCGAAATTCGAAAAGGTACATCCGTGCTGATTTATGTGACCGAACCCTTTTTACCTGAGAAACAGGTAAAGGCCGATTACAATAATCCGGAAAATGTTCAGGTCCTAAAATTGAACGCCACCAAGAATTTTTTGACAGGGATTTACCCCTACTCCATCATGTCCAGCACCTTTTATCCTCTGAAAGATGACCAACATGCGATAAAAACCAGTTTTTCTTCACAAGAGTGGTGTGGACAAGTATATGCACAAATCAACAATCGTGAAGAATTTGAAATCACCTCACATTCTTATTTTGAGCGCGAAGCGGATGAAACCTTCGGATTGCCCAAAGATTGGATGGAAAATGAGATTTGGAACAAAATACGTATCGCTCCCGAAAACCTACCGCAGGGCAAGGTAAAAATGATTCCTTCTTTGGAATTCCTTCGACTCAAGCATGGAAAAGTGCAAGCGTATGATGCAGAAACCACTTTGGCAGCAAAAGGAGATATGTATGAATATTCCATTTCATATCCAGACTTAAAGCGCGATTTGAACATCACATTTTCCAAAACATTTCCGCATACTATAGAAAGTTGGTCGGAGACTTTTGTTAGTGGTTATGGTCCCAACGCCAAAACCTTGACCACAACCGGAAAAAAATTAAAACAATTAAAGACGGCCTATTGGTCGCAAAACGCCAACAAGCACTTATTCTTAAGGGATAGTTTGGGGATTTAACCCTGGAAAAGTCCATGTTAAAGATGTCGTAAAACGACAATAGCCTCTTGCTAATCTTTCTATATTTGGCAAAACCGCTAAAAACACACCCATGCGCATTTTTCTGGTCCTTGGGTTGACCATTTGTTTTCACGTTTCTTTCTACGCACAATCCCTTAAATCCCCTACTTCTGCCGAATTGCACCACAAGCTCCAAAAGCTGAATTTTTTGGGGACGGCCTTGTACGTTGCGGCGCATCCAGACGATGAAAACACCCGCTTGATTGCATATCTGTCCAATCACACCAAAGCCCACACCACGTATCTATCCTTGACCAGAGGGGATGGCGGACAAAATCTTATCGGACCGGAACTCAGAGAATTGTTGGGAGTTTTGCGAACACAAGAACTTTTGGGTGCTAGACGGGTTGATGGCGGACATCAGCTCTTTTCAAGGGCAAACGATTTTGGATTTTCAAAGAACCCAGATGAAACCTTGAACATTTGGGACAATAAAGAAGTTTTGGGAGATGTCGTCTGGGCTATTCGACAGTTAAAACCGGATATCATCATCAATCGTTTTGACCATAGAACACCAGGAACTACCCACGGGCATCATACCGCGTCCGCCATGTTGAGCGTAGAAGCCTTCGACTTGGCAAATCGTAAGGATGCTTATGCGGACCAATTGAATTACACCGAAACTTGGCAGGCTTCCCGTTTGTTTTTCAACACCTCATGGTGGTTTTACGGTAGTCGTGAAAAATTCGCGGAAGCAGATAAATCCAACTTGGTTTCCGTGGATATTGGAGTATACTACCCTGCCTTAGGCATTTCCAATAATGAAATTGCTGCCTTGGCCAGTAGCCAGCACCTTTGTCAAGGATTCGGGCGTCTATCGCAGAGAGGTTCTCA
>JBCBCH010000282.1:0-4182 GCA_038530835.1 Bacteroidota bacterium
TTAATGGTTTCAATCATTTTCCACCGTTTTATTGGCCGTCAAAGGTAGCAAATTGTCTTTGAAAATATAGGCAATCAAGCAATGTACGGCAACCCCACCAAAGAAGTGCCAAAGCCAATGGGTTCCTATAGACAAAAACGTTTGTGTAAGGTCTATGGTCCGAAAGAAAACCGCTAGGCCAAAGATGCCAAACGCCAAAATGAGGTAAGGAAAGAACCTAAACCGGGTTTTGAATTGATAAACCAAAATAGGGGCTAATACCGTTAGAGCCGTGATAATGTAGCCCAATGATATTTTGAATTGCGGCGGTACGGGTAGGGCCCGCACCAAAAAGGACACCCCCAGAACAACAAGGATGATGAGCATGCGTTGCCAAGTGGGTTCTACAATCTTGAAAATAAAATAGATAACTGCAGCCGCGCATAACAACATTATCGGAACCCAATCCAGAAGCAACCAAAATTCATGGCTTCTTGTACCGTGGTATATTGTTCCCCCGATAAAGCTCAATCCAATTATGGGAAGCACCCAGGCCAAAAAAAGATGTTGTTTGGTGTTTTTGTAGACTTTTTGGCCCCAATACATCAGAATTGCAACGAAAACCAAGTTGCTAAAGGTGTTGAATGGCTCAGCAATAATTCCTCCTCCAAACGTTTCTTTGTAGATGGGCCCTGAGTCATTTGGAAAATCCACAAAAAGGGAAAGGGTCTTACTTGGAATATTCATCTTTTACGTTGGCTTCAACCCACCCCACGCATGTTTCGAAATTTGGAAAAATGGCCTCAGGTGGAATAAGGTCCGGAATCACATCGATGCGTTCCATCATATATCTGGGTTGTTCCAAAACCTTCACCAGTAGAACTTTCATGTCTTTACTCAGAAAATCTTTTAAACTACCTTCCAAGGCGTACAATCCGGTTTGATCTAGATAAGGCATTTTTTCCATACGGAAGATTACCGTTTTTGCGGTAGGTGGAATATGTTCAGCGAGTTGTTGAAACTCCGTGGTTGAACCAAAAAAAAGTGGGCCAATGATGTGCTTGATATAAACTTCCTCAGCGTATTTTTTGAGAAATTCTTTTTCATCTTCCCAGAGGTCTTCTTCAGCAAGGGAAATCACTCCAGATTTCTTGGCGGTAATATCCCCCATTTTTTTCATGAACATCAGGGAGGCTAGAATCAATCCAATACCAACAGCATATACCAAATTCCATAAAGAAGAAAGGACCATTACCGTAAGCATGATGATTACTTCAGAACTGAGCTTAAGTGGTCCTAGTTGTATATCTTTTGGAAGGTGTGGAATGGCTTTGAGCCCTTTGTAATCCATAACGCCGATACCGACGGTAATCAAAATACCTGCTAACACCGCTGCTGGAATCTGTGATGCTACAGGACCCAGAGCCAGTAGTACAAAGAGCAACAAAATTCCAGAAATCATTCCAGAAAGGCGGGTTTTTCCTCCGGAGTTGATGTTGACCACGGTTCTAATGGTTGCGCCTGCTCCTGGTATACCCCCAAACAATGCACCTATGCTGTTTCCAATACCCTGACCAATAAGCTCTTTATTTGGTTTGTGTTTGGTTTGGGTCATATTGTCGGCCACTACCGAAGTCAAGAGAGAATCTATCGCCCCAAGAAGGGCTAGGGTTAGAGCGGTAAAAATATAGGGTGTGACCGAAGACAAAGAAAAGGCTGTGAAAATTTCAAAATTAGGAAGGGGCAAACCTGCAGGAATCTCTTCTATTGGACGATAATTCAACCCAAAACCATAGGCTAATCCGGAGACCAAAATCAGGGCGACTAAGGTACTGGGGACTACGGTGGTTATCTTCTTAAAGCCATAAATGATAATAATGGTAGCCAAGGCCAAAGCGAGTTCCAACCAATTGATATTGCTAACGGCTCGAGGCAAAACCTTCAAGGTTCCCAATACACCCGAGGAAGCTTTTCCGGCAAGGGTTTTAGCTTCTTTTTCCAAATCTTCCTGGGTAATATTTTCTGCTAAGGCTAAAGTTTTCTCGAAATCTTGTATGTCGGGAATGCCTTCTCCAACTTCTTTGCTCAAGAGACTTTTCAGGATTTCACCTTGGGCTTGTTGTGCGTATTGAGCCACAAATTCTTTATCCTCCTTGGGATAGTATCCCACGGCCGGCAAGATTTGTGTTATCAAAATAATGATTCCAATTGCGGTCATAAAACCCGACACCACGGGATAGGGGATATACTTGATATATTTACCGAGACCTACAATCCCCAAGAGGATTTGGATTACCCCTGCCATTAAAAAAACCGCAAGTATGGTAGGTAGCGCTTTAGCGACATTACCGTCATAAAGGGCAAGAATGCTGGCAATAACTACCATGCTCACCGCAGTCATTGGAGCTGTTGGACCCGAAATCTGTGTATTGGTTCCACCAAAAAGCGCAGCGAAAAAACTAATGAAAATCGCACCGTATAATCCGGCACTAGGACCAAGGCCCGAACTTACACCAAAAGCTAGGGCTAGGGGCAATGCAACGATACCTGCAGTTATTCCTCCAAATAGGTCCCCTCTAATGTGTTTGAACATGGCGTGGTTAAAACGATTACATGCTTGGAGCAAGATAGTAAATTTGACCATCAAAAAAGGCCCAAACTAGAGGTAAGGGCCTTTTATAGCAATGTGTATGGGAATTTTACAAAAAGTGAACCTTTCCGTCAGCGATATCGTACATTGCACCAACGACTAAAATTTCACCGTTTTCTTCCATTTCGGCAAGTATTGGGCTTTGTTGCCTAAGGTTATCAAGGGTCAAATAAACGTTTTTTTCTGCAACGGCATTCACAAAGGCACTGTTTTTTGAATTCCGCAATTTAGGGTCTTCGGGTTCTGTAATTGCTTCTACGGCGGGCTTGATTTTGCTCAAAAGGACGGTCAAGTTCCCCATCTCAGCACCATCACAAGCCCCTTTAACCGCTCCGCAACTGGTATGGCCCAAAACCACAATAATTTTGGTGCCAGCCAACTTGCAAGCGAACTCAATGCTTCCCAATATGTCAGGGTTCACTATGTTACCAGCAACACGTGCGCTGAATATGTCCCCAACCCCTTGGTCAAAAACCAATTCTGCAGAAACACGGGAATCAATACAACTTAATATCGTAGCGAAAGGGTACTGTCCTGATGTGGTTTGCTTTACTTGCTCGATAAGATCTCGAGGCGTCTGGTTTTGTTCTACAAACCTTTGGTTGCCCTCTTTCAGCAGCTCCAACGCCATTGACGGGGTCAAAGCTGCCTGTGTTGCTTTAGTTTGAGTTATCATGTTCTATATTTTGATTATGCTTTTTGTCTAGTTTGAAAAATTTGATGTAGCTATCGGGGTTCTCCACTATTCCCCTTTCGGAAATGAGTTTGATATGGATGTTTTTGTTTTTGGCCTTTTCTGAGAAATCCTCAAGAATTTCGATAATATCATTGTCCAAATAGCGGGTTTTACGAACATCCAACTCTAAATAAGAATCTTCTGGAAGGCTGTCCAACTCTTTTAGGATTGCCCCCTTGTTAAAAAAGGTCACTTCTTCGGCCAAAGTCATTTTAACTTTATTGCCAGCACTATTTTCTTCGATGTGAAGGAAATGGGAGTTTTGGTAGCTTTTGATTAAAATAACCACGATACCCACTGCCAATCCCAAACCTATACCAATCAATAAATCGGTGAACACAATACCCAATACGGTCACGATGAATGGAACAAACTGTTTCCAACCCAATTGATACATTGTTTTGAAAAGTTTTGGCTTTGCGAGTTTATATCCTACAATAAATAGAACAGCAGCTAAGACCGATAACGGAATCATGTTCAATAATCTTGGGATAAGCAATACGGAAATCAATAGAAAGAAACCATGTATGATGGCAGAGGCTTTGGTGCGGCCTCCCGACTGAATGTTCGCAGAACTACGAACAATAACTTGGGTAACAGGGAGCCCTCCCAAAAACCCAGAGACCGTATTTCCAATCCCTTGGGCCATCAATTCCCTGTTCGTTGGTGTGGTACGTTTGTATGGATCTAGCTTATCTGTAGCCTCTACGCAAAGCAAGGTTTCCAAACTGGCTACCAAAGCAATGGTAAAAGCGGTAATCCATATTTGTGGGTTTCCAACAACTGAAAAGTTTGGAAAACGTAGCAAACCGCTCAT
>JBCBCH010000283.1:0-4181 GCA_038530835.1 Bacteroidota bacterium
GTGGGTTACCCGTGAGTATCGCCCTGGGTGGGAATTGGGATAAACCCTAATCCAACTTGGTTCGCAGATATTGTTTGACCAATTCATTTTCGGTTAAGGCGATGGCCTTTTCCAAAGTACTCTCGTAAGATTTCTTTTGAAGTGTTCTGAGCAAACCAGCTTTGATGGCGTAAAACAACCCTGAATCCTCAAAATCTGTTTTTTGAGACAGCTCATTCAGTGCTTTTAATGCTTTTTCAGCACCATGCACTTTTTCAAAAGGCACGATTCGATTAAGCGCAATCATTGGCGAAAATTGTTGCTTTAGCTGAAAATCATACAGTTGAAGGATGTTTTTCCAGTCGGTTTCTTCAAAACGTTTCGCGGTACTGTGATAAAACGAACGTGCGGCTTCCAGATGGTATTGAGAGGGCATCATATCATCATCACCCGCGCACTCCAAATGGAAGGTACCAATTTGAATCAATTCTTGATTGTATTGGTTTCGGTCATGGTGTTCCAGTGAAACCAGTTGGCCTTCCAGATTGATGCGTGCGTCAAAACGAGAAGCATGAAAACACATCAGCGCAAGTAATGCTTCTAGATTCGGATGCTTGCAGTATTTGTTTTCCCGTAAAAGCAAGGCCAACCGCATCGCTTCGTGACATATATCGCGTTTGATAAATTGGGTTCCTGTGGTAGCGGAATATCCTTCTGAAAAAAGCAGATAAATCACTTTCAAAACTTGGAACAAACGGGTTTGTAAACCCATTTGAACGGGAATCTGAATCATTTTAACTTTTTCACGAAAGCTTTTTTTGGCCCTGGTAAACGATTTTGCTACGGCTTCTTCTTTCTTCAACAAGGCATCCGCAAGTTCCTTATTACTGAAACCGCCCATCAACTTTAAACTCAAAATAATTTGATGTTCTTGCGATAAATTTGGATGGCAACAGGCAAAAATCATGCGAAGCTGGCTGTCTTGGATGTTTTCCAAAGAGATTTCATTTAGGGTGTTTTCTCCTTTTTCGGGAAATTGAAAATCATCGGAGACCAGATCCATTCTCCCTTCCTTTCGAAATTTATCCAAAAGTCCATTACTGGCTACGCGATACAACCAAGCGGTCGGGTTGTCGGGGACCTCTTGATAGCCCCATAGTTTCATTGCCTTTAAAAAGGTGTCTTGCGTAACATCTTCTATTTGCTCCAAATGGGAAGCCCCGAAACGATTGGTCAACAAGGCTACCAGCTTTCCATATTCCTTTCGAAACAGATGTTCTACCGTATGGTTCAACCCTTTTGCTGCCATGCTCAAAGCAATTCGGTAAACGGGCCATGCCAAAATTTGCATGGCCACGCTATAAATTTAAATATGTTCTTCCATAGATAAAATGGGACGAACCTCTACCGTGCTACCCTCATAATCGAATATGGGGCAGGATTTGGAAATTTCGGTTGCTTCACCTAAATCTTTTGCAGAAATAATAAGGTATCCGCCTACGAGTTCCGCCCCTTCGGCATGAGGGCCATTGGTTATTACCTCTCCCCGATTTTGAACCACCATACCTTCTTCAGCCAGGGGTTGCCCATCTAACAAATGGCCTTTTTCTTGGAGTTTCTCCATCCATTGTCCCCATACTTCCATATGGTTTTGTCTTTCTTCTTGGGATAGTTTTTGGTAGGCTTCATCCCCACCTCGAAATAAATACAAAAAATTACTCATTGGTTTTACGATTGTGTTCGCGAACGAACGGTTTAACATGGTTTTCATTTACATGACGAAACCGTTGCATCGTATTGGACACTTTCTTTAAAATTATCTAAAAAAGTTGAAATCGTGATGGATTCCTGCCTTCGCAGGAATGACATATAGAGTCCATTACAAAACCGTGCTGCATTCTGAAACACACCTGTGTACAAAGAGAATGTCATGCTGAACTACCTGCCCGACCGCAGGCGGGGATTCGGCATCTCAAGTTTCCATTTATTGTTGGTAAAGGACTTCGACTGTGCTTGCGCTAAAGCTTTAGCGACACGTGTGTGCTCAGCCTGACAAATTAGAACAGTCTGGTTTGGCCATCTTTATAAATGGCATGCAACTCCTTATTCAAGGGCGGAAACTGTTTCCCTTTAAAGTATTTATGTTTGGCCAGTCGTGCCATATCGTGAATTTGTTGCGCAACCTGACCTTGCCCACGGTTACGAACCCCAAACTCGCTATTGTTGATACTACCTCCATGACATTGCTGAATTAAATGCAGCACTTTTTCCGCCTTGCTCGGAAGCGCTTTCTCAATCCAATCTTTGAAAATTTGGCCAATGGCACCGTTCAACCGAACCACAGTAAACCCAAAGGAAACGGCACCTTGGGCTGATGTGGCTTTTGCCAAACTCAAAAGCTCGTGGCTATTGATACCAGGAATCATAGGTGCCAACATCGCATTTACGGGAATGTCATGCTTCGAAAGGGTTTCAATCGTCTTCAGTCTTTTGGAAATAGATGCGGTTCGGGGCTCCAGAATCCGACGTGTCTTTTCAGACAAACTCGTTACCGAAACGTTGACGCCAACCAAGTTGTTCGCTTGAAGCTCCCGCAGGATATCCAAATCACGAAGAATGGTGGCGTTTTTGGTGATGATACCCACGGGATGACGGTACTTCAAAAAAATCTCCAAACATTTTCGGGTAATTTCAAACTTCTGTTCTGCGGGTTGATAGCAATCCGTATTTCCGGAAAGAACTATGGTAGCGGCTTGCCAGGTTTTTTTCTTCAACAGCTTTTCGAGCAGTTCAGGGGCATTTCTTTTGACCAATATTTTTCGTTCAAAATCGAGTCCTGCACTATAGCCCCAAAACTCATGGGAGTTTCTAGCATAGCAATAAATGCAACCATGCTCACAACCTTGATACGGATTCATGGAATATTCCATGCCCACATCTGGGCTATCCACACGATTGACTATAGTTTTCGGAAAAACCGGTATGTATTGGGTTTTGGTGTTTTCGGGGGTCTCACCCTCTTGTCGACAGTATTCTAAAAAATCATCCCGAACCTCATAAATGTTTTCTAGAAACCGATTCGGGGGATTTTTTTGAGCACCGCGACCTTTTTTCAGGTCTTTGGATTGCATAATATTGGATATATTCCAAAAATATGGATTTACTCCAATTTTTTTATTGCTGCTAGGAATATTAACATAGTAAACTAGCGATTCGTGACACAGGGTATTAATGCAAATTGACTGTTAAAACATTTGAATTTGGGGAACCCTTGTTTGAATTAGTAAGAGAAGACCCTGAAACCCCGCCTGAACGTCGGGCAGGGCGTTCAGGGTGACGCAAATTAAGATGATGTTGACTAGTTGAAAGCCACCTTTACCAATTGCTTTTTGGTACCGCGTTTGGCATAAAACAGCATGTTGTCTTCCGAAGTGTTTTTCAACGGCATGGAGACCATTAATGGTAGGCGGGCTTCTTTGTCATCAATGATTTTTTCGAAGTCCATTTTACCCTCTTTGTCCAAGGCAATCAAAAAGACGTTACGGTTTCGGCTAAGCCCTTGTTTGAAAATCAATCGCTCGTTATTGACCAATTGCGGATTCTCGGCTGCGGTGCAAATAAAGAAATAGGTATTGCCATCTTTTACAAAAGAACTGTAGGAAGCATAGGCACCGTCACCTTGCGTAACTTCAGTTTTATTGATGTTTCGTACCCAGACCATATCGCCTGCAGCATCCAATTTGGCGCTTACGATATCGTTATGGTGGTATCGGGTTACGCGAACGCGTTGCCCCATTCCTGTGGACTGCATACTTTCGGAAACGAAGTACTCTTCTGCATTGAACATGATTTCACCTTGGGAACCAATTTCCACATTTTTGAAAACGAGGTTTTTGATTTCTTTATCGTCTTCGCGACCGAACTTATCTTGCATGAATTGCTGTGAAAAAGGGCTATATTTTTTGGTTTGGACTTCAAGTGTATTCGGGTCCAACTCGAAAAACCCAATACCATTGTATCGATTATCTCGACGATCGGCATAAAAGCCTGTACAGACCAGTCTTTCTTGCGTTAAAATCGGATAAAGACTTTCGGAGTACTTTCCAGGGTCATCAAAACGTTGGGTGAGGCTGCTTTGGCCGTCCAACTTGATGAGTTCATACTGGAATTTACGTTCGTCTACCCGAAAACGTTTCTTTTTG
>JBCBCH010000284.1:0-4159 GCA_038530835.1 Bacteroidota bacterium
CCACCTTCCGCATCGGATAAGGTTTCCTTTACAAATGTTTTGGTGGCTTCAATGAGCTTTTCTGGAGATTGCGTCATGTTTGTTTTACGCCTTTATGAATGATACTTTCCAATTGAGGAATAAGCTGTTCGGCATCCCCAGAATTGGATATTGGCTCATGTACCTCGAATTTCAAATGTGCTCCTATGCCCATAGGAAATTTTCCATATTTCAACAGTTTCCATGAGTTGTTGATGCTTATGGGCACAACTAAGGCATTTGGGGCCTCTGCCAACAATATCTTTAGCCCGGTGGTATAGAATTTCTTGGGTTCTCCGGTTCGACTTCTAGTACCTTCAGGGAATATTACCGCCGAACGTTTGTGTTCTTCAATATAATTTCCCAATTTTTTGAGTTGCTCAATGGATTGTTTGGGATCTTTTCTATCGATCAGTACCGAACCGCCATGCCGAAGGTTGAAAGAAACACTGGGAAGGCCTTTTCCCAACTCTATTTTGCTCACGAACTTGGGGTGGTATTTTCGCATGTACCATATAATGGGCGGGATGTCATACATGCTTTGATGATTCGAAACAATAATCAAAGGAACGTCGGAAGGAATCTTATGAGTATTGGTAAAGGTATACCGTGTTCCCAAAACATTGGTGCATCGCAAAATGCTCCAATTGAGCCAATCCACACTTTTTTTATGGGCCTGATATCCAAAAACATTGAACAAAAACCACTGCAAGGGATGAAACGCCAATAGGGTCAATCCGAAAACAATAAAAAATAGGACGGTGAGTGGGTATGCAAGTATTTTGGTCACGGTCAAAAAAACTGAACAATGCGTTTGGGTAAAAATAAAAAAACCACCGAAAGGGTGGTTTTATCTTTTTGGATTTTATGAAAGTCTAGCAATGTTCGTTGTAAGCTTCCATCAAATTTTCAGCAATCAATTCTGCTGGCCTTCCTTCAATATGGTGGCGTTCAATCATATGGACCAATTCCCCATCTTTGAACAGAGCCATACTTGGCGAAGAAGGTGGAAAAGGAACCATATGGTTACGTGCTACGTCCACGGCTTCGGTATCCACTCCAGCAAAAACGGTCACCAAATGATTGGGTGTTTTGCTGTTTTGCAAGCTAAGCTTTGCGCCAGGACGGGCATTGGCAGCAGCACAACCGCAAACTGAATTTACCACAACAAGGGTAGTACCTTCTTTCTTTAAGGCATCTTCAACTGCCGTTCCAGTATATAATTCTTCGAATCCGGCTGTTGCCAAATCCGCTCTCATAGGTTTTACTAATTCTTCGGGATACATAGTCATTCTTTATTTAGATGCCAAAGATACTGCTTTTGTCCCTTTTTTAAAGATGTAATCTTTCCACAAAGAACATGGTCTTAATGGATTATCTTTGTTTTCTTTTTTCTATGATTAAATGGTTCGCCGCTTTTTTGGGGTATATGTTCTTGCGCCTTCCGGGAGCCTTGCTCGGTTTTGTGGTTGGCAGCTTGGTAGACGGGTATCGTGAAAGTGGCTCTTCGGGAAGAACAATTTTTCGAGACTTGGGGCGGCAAGAAGTCTCTCCTGCCGATTTTGAGTTGAACCTTTTGTCTCTTTGCTCTATTGTTATCAAGGCAGATGGCCAGGTTAGCCAAAGGGAATTGGATTATGTTCGACAGTATTTTTTGGCCACCTATGGCAAGGAAAGGGCCAATGCCATTTTTCGAACGTTCAATGAGGTTATTAAAAAAAGAGAGATTTCCGCTGCTCGCATTTCCACTTTTATGGCCCAACGCACACGATATGAAGTACGCTTGCAGTTGCTACACTTTTTGTTTGGGATTGCTCAAGCCGATGGGCAAGTAAGCCAGGCGGAAACCAATAAACTTCGCGAAATAGCAGGATACTTGCGCATAGGGAAAAATGACTTTGACAGTATCATGGCGATGTTCGTGAAATCTGCTGATACGGCTTATAAGATTTTGGAGATTGAGAAATCCGCAACCGATGATGAGGTCAAAAAAGCCTATCGAAAAATGGCCAAAAAGTACCACCCTGACCGCGTGGTGACGGAAAACGAAGCCATCAAAAAAGGAGCGGAGGAAAAGTTTAAAGAAGTGCAAAAGGCCTATGAAACCATTCAAAAGGAGCGAGGGATTCCGTAACTTGAACTCCTTCACCTAACCCAGTACCGCATGGAGCAATTTTGGTTTTACCTTGAATTGGGCTTAAAACACGTCCTTGACCCCAACGCTTACGATCACATTCTTTTTTTGGCAGCGCTTGCCATTCCATTTTCCTTTAAGGAATGGAAAAGCGTCTTGGTGCTCGCCACTATTTTTACCGTTGCACATTGCCTTTCCCTGGCCCTATCGGTTTATGAGGTTTTTACTGTAGATGTCGGTCTGATTGAGTTTTTGATTCCAGTGACGATTTTACTAACCGCTCTGTTCAATGTGGTTTACGTAAAAAAAGGTACGGTACACACCAGCCTTTACCTTCATGGACTCGCCACGGCTTTCTTCGGTTTTGTGCACGGTTTTGGTTTTTCCAACTATTTTAAGATGATGATGGCCGAAGAAGATGACAAAATCGTACCCTTATTGGGCTTTGCCGCAGGTATCGAAATCTCACAGGTAACGGTAATTCTGGCCTTGTTGGCCTTATCTTTTGTATTGACCCAGATTTTCAAGTTAAAACCATCGTATGTTATTCTAGGGCTTTCCGCTTTGGTCATTTGCATTACAATACCCTTGCTGGTCAATACGTTTCCTAGTTAAGGGGTACGTTAAATTTCATCGAATAAGGTTGTAGGATACCATCAAAGCGGGTATCTTAGATTTAATACAATAGCCCCAAAAGCATGAATGAGACAAAACAGGAGAAATACGACCGGGCTTATTTGCGAATGGCTCGGGAGTGGGGAAAACTTTCGCATTGCAAGCGCAAACAGGTTGGGGCAATCATCGTAAAAGACCGTATGATCATATCCGATGGGTACAACGGTACCCCCACCGGATTTGAGAACTGTTGCGAGGATGAAGAGGGTTACACCAAATGGTATGTTTTGCATGCGGAAGCCAATGCTATCTTAAAAGTAGCCTCTTCCACACAATCTTGCCAAGGGGCGACGCTTTACATAACCTTATCTCCTTGTCGAGAATGTAGCAAGCTTATTCACCAGTCTGGCATAAAACGTGTAGTTTATCAAACTGCCTATAAAGACGATTCTGGACTTCGGTTTTTGGAACGTGCCGGTGTGGTTATTGAACACTTGCCCATATTGGAAGAGATGGCGTGATGAAGAAAAAAAATGGATAAGAAGTACAATTACATATGGCCAACACTTCTCGCTCTTGCCGTAGCGATTGGAATCTTCATAGGAGGGAAACTGCATTTTGATGATAGTCCAGAGAAGCTCTTTTCCACAAATTCGAAAAAAGACAAACTCAATCGCCTTATCGATTATATCGACTACGAATATGTAGATGAAATTGATACCGACAGCATTGTGGATGTTACGGTAAACAACATCTTGGGCAAATTGGACCCGCATTCAGTATATATTCCCAAAAGCGAGATGGAAGAGGTTTCCGAAAGCATGAAGGGCGATTTTGTGGGTATTGGAATCAGCTTTTACATGTATCGCGATACTATCACTGTAATCCGGACCATAAAAAACGGTCCGAGCCATATTGCTGGCATCAAACCTGGTGATAGAATTCTGGCATCGAACAACGATACGCTTTTTGGAAAACGGATTCCAAACAATGAGGTAGTTTCAAAACTCAAAGGGAAGGCAGGAACGAAGGTTGAGTTAAAGGTCTATCGAAAGTCCGAAAACAGAACCTTTCGGGTTTCCGTACGACGTGACAAAGTACCCATTAAGAGTGTAGAAGCGTATTACATGCTTACTCGAGAAATGGGTTACATCAAAATCAATCGTTTTGCCGAATCCACCTTCAAAGAATTCAAAGATGCCATTCGAAAACTGAAATTGCGTGGTGCGAGAAAACTGGTTCTGGACTTGAGGGACAACCCTGGAGGATATTTGGGTATCGCCGAAAAGCTAGCCGATGAATTTTTGGAAGAAGACAAACTGATTCTTTTCACCAAAAACAAAAAGGGTTGGGAATCATTCGAAAGGTATTTGGGGTGATTTTGTTGGCTAT
>JBCBCH010000285.1:0-4148 GCA_038530835.1 Bacteroidota bacterium
TGCATTTCGGCTCTTGGAGGAGCATACCAAGTGTTGGAATCGTTTGGGTCTTTTTCATCAAACTCCCATAAGAAATCCGCAGTAGCTTGTGCTTGTGCTTTGGGAACGGCATTTTTGACTACGATGTAGCCGTTGTGCAACCAAAAATCCCAATCCGCTTCTGACAACACTCTAAGGGGGATTCCGTTGGAACGGTCATTTAAATGCTGCTTGCTGCTTGTAGCTGTTGACGGGTTTCCAGGAATGGCTTCGTGTGCCTTATTGGCCATTTCCATTTTTGCTGCTTGCTTCATACTTCAGGATTTGATTCTTGAATTCAAAACTATCAAGTTGGTTTATTCGTATCTACCGTGATATTGATTCAAATTTGCACAATATTGATATTTAAAGATTAAAAAGGAATTAATTGAGTCAATTCTGTGTAATTTCAATCGAAATACTTAGATGAAAGTACAGCTCGAATCCATATCACCCAATGCCAAAAGTCCGTTTCGGTTATTGCATGACCCCAAGCTAAATCATCTTTTTTATTGGCATTTCCATCCCGAATTGGAGTTGGTCTATATTGAGGGTGCAAGTGCCAAAAGACATGTTGGCGACCATATCTCTGATTACCACAACAGCGATTTAGTGCTTATCGGTCCGAACATTCCCCACCTCAATTTTGACCATGGGGTGACCTCTTCCTATCGAAAAGAGGTGTTGCATTTCAAATCCGATTTTAGAGAAAAGGTGGTGGATAGTCTTCCCGAATTGAAGCAAATTAATAGGTTATTGGAACTTTCCCGTTATGGTATCGCTTTTCATGGAGACACCCAAAAAAAAGTCGGAACAATGATGAAAACACTCTATGAATTAGAGCCGTTTGAATTCTTTATGACCACCCTCCGCATTTTAAAGGAATTGGCCCAATCCAGTGAATTTCAACTTTTGCACACCAAACCCTTTGTGAATAAATACAGCGCAAAAGCCCAAGCCCGCTTGCGGAAAATCTATGGCTATATCGATGAGCATTACCAACACAAAATAGCTTTGGAACAAGTAGCCGCTTTGTGCAACCTTACCAAACCTGCCTTTTGCCGGTATTTCAAAAAAGCAACGGGTAGTACTTTTGTGGAGTTTTTAAATCAATATCGTATTAGTCAAGCGAAACGATTGTTACTTAAAGGAAAGAATGTCAGTGAGGCTTGCTATGAATGTGGTTTTGAAAGTCTATCCTACTTCAATCGCAGTTTCAAAAAGATTACGGGCCAAAATCCTTCTGACTTCAAAGTGCGGGTGGTTTAAAAAAGAACCGCCCCGAACAACTATGCTGGGGCGATTCCTAACTAAATAACCAACCAAAAAACTATTTATTTCGTCGAGACTTTTATCAAGTCCTTACATTTTCTTTTGTGCCTTTACCTGCATGGTCGCATTGGCCGTCTTACTTCGTGGTTTGCCCCGCTTATCATCGCCTTTAAGGAACTGTTGATATCCTCGGCCTCTGAACTCGTAGGTTGTGCCACTTGGGACGTGGTATAGTTCTATGGTGCTATCGTTGATAACGTAGAGTTCAAAATAATCATTGCCCAAAAAGTCGTAATCGAGTGTTAAAGTTTTAAGCGTTTCATCGTTGGCCACGTCAAATACTTCATAGTTTCCAACGTAATCCCATTGTATCTCGCCAGGAGCCAATCCTACAGGGTCAATCGAAGATTCAAAGGTTCCACGACCGTTTCCGGATACAAAGCGCAGGTAGTTTTCATCATCAAAATCATTGAGGGCACCTACTTCACTGGTAAAACTTTTTTCCCACGCACGGTATTCCTGCAAGAACAAGTGGATATTGTCGTAAAAAATTCCCGTATAATCAATAGTATTGGTATAATGCCCACGCAACACATAACTGGAATCTGAATTGGCATCATACAACTCAATGGTATCACCATTCAAGGCATATACTTCCAATATCCATCGTCCATCCAAATCGTGATTTATTTCTACAGCGCCAGCCAAAGTACCATAGGAACCTACATCGATACCGATGCCATTTCCAGTTCTGCCAATTCCCACCAAATTATTGTTGGCAAAGAATACTCCACGGTTAAACGAGACGGTAAAGGCGTTCTGTAAAAAAGGTACTGAGCTTCGAACCTGACTTGCATTGATATCCACATACCATAAATCGAAAGATTCCAGAACCAAAGCAGTATTTACTGGAGATTCTTCAATAAAATCATCTTCAATGATGACTTCCGTATAACATGAACTGACGAGCAGGCCGATAAAAAACAAGCTGAGAAAGTGTATTGTTCGTTTCATAGTAGTGGTATTTGCAGAATATAAACCAAGCACTATGCCAAAAATCATAATGTTTTGATAATCAGTTATTAATCGGTTATTCTTTGGAATCTTTAGTTTTGGTGTGAAATTCACCTACATGAACAAACAACCCAAAATGGCCGTAATCGGTGGGGGGAGCTGGGGAACCGCCTTGGTTAAAATGCTTTCGGAAAATCTGGATACGGTCGGCTGGTACATTCGAAACGATTCCATTATCCGTCATTTGCTTAGGGAAGGTAACAATCCACAATACATTAGTTCAGCACAATTTGATGTGACCAAATTGGATTTAAGCTCAAATCTGGATATAGTCATTAACAATTATGACATTTTGATTTTTTCAATTCCTTCGGCCTTTCTCGAAAATGAATTGCAAAAGGCTTCCGTTCCGCTAAGTACAAAAGTGGTTTTTTCGGCCATCAAGGGAATTGTTCCGGAAACGGGCTTGATTGTGGGCGAGCACTTTCATGAGGAATACCAAGTGCCCTTTGAAAGTATTGGCGTAATTACCGGTCCCTGTCATGCTGAAGAAGTTGCTTTGGAACGGCTTTCCTATTTGACCATAGCTTGTGCAGATACCGCAAAGGCGGAGGTTGTAGCCAACCAGCTAAAAAGTCATTACATCCGAACCAAAATATCAGACGATATCATAGGAACGGAATACGCTGCGATGCTGAAAAACATCTATGCCATTGCCGCGGGTATTGCGCACGGATTGGGGTATGGCGACAATTTTCAAAGTGTGTTGATGAGCAATGCCATCCGCGAAATGAAGCGTTTTATTGCTTGTGTTCATAAAATGAAACGCAACATAAACAACTCCGCTTACTTGGGGGATTTGTTGGTAACGGGTTACTCTATTTTTAGTCGAAACCGAATGTTTGGGAATATGATTGGAAAGGGATATACCGTAAAAAGCGCCATGATGGAGATGAATATGGTGGCTGAAGGGTACTATGCGGCAAAAAGCGCCCACAATTTAATGGAACGTTTGGAGAAGAAATCCAAAACACCAATTATCGATACCGTACATTCCATTTTGTACAAAGGAAAAGACCCCAAAAAGGTTTTCGAGAAACTTACGGAAAGACTAGACTAAACCCGCTCCAACGAAAAATCGGAATGTGATTCCAGCGCCTCTTCCATTGCGGTCTTGAATTCCGAAAGTTGCTCAGCGTCGTAACCAAATGCCTCTTGAAATTCAGAAAGGACCACATCCTGATGTTCTCGAATACTATCAATGTCGAAATACAACCTCCCTGTTCTTCGGATAAAGAAATCCATAGGGTTCAACACCATTTCGTTCGCAATGGAAAACTGTACTTCGGCACGAATAAGTTTTTCCGCTGCTGATTCCCCTTTACCATTTGCAAAAGTCTCCAAAATACTTTCAGTCTGCTTGCCATAAGTGGTCACCAAATACCAAGCATCGTATTCAGAGAATCCTTCTTCCTTCAAACGAGAATGCACGTCAGCAATATATTTCTTTACATGCTTGAATTTCTTGAATTCATTTCCACAAAGTGGAATCTTATCCGTTGTGCAGGGTTCAAAAACCAACTGCTGTTCTTCTTCCATCTTTTTGGTGACGCGATTCACGATACGCTCGGCCATCTTGCGATATCCGGTCAACTTGCCGCCAGCGATACTAATCAAACCAGAATCCGAAGTGAAAATCTCGTCTTTACGAGACAATTCTGAGGCAGATTTCCCTTCCTCATGAATCAAGGGACGGAGCCCCGCCCATGAAGAAATGACATCCTCCAGCTCCAAATTAATGTCGGGGAACATATTGTTTACGGCAGAAATCAGATAGATGGCAT
>JBCBCH010000286.1:0-4138 GCA_038530835.1 Bacteroidota bacterium
GAGTTCAAACCAAAGGTGCTCATCAAAGGCATACCATCATACTGTAGCGGGTTGAAAACGTACTGTCCACCAGAGGGGTACAGTTTCGAGGGAATATCAAAAAGCGGTTCGAAAAAGGTTCTTTTACAGTCCACGGACAATTTATAGATGATAAGGCCCAGTTCTTTTTACCGTTGCCCTTAGAAGGTGGTTCACGAGAACGATTGGCGGGAAATGACGGAGAAGATGTGGAGCAATTGCTATCTGGCGAGTTGGCCGAAACCTCTTTTTTGACGCCTGGTGGCGTATACAAAAGTCCAATTGAAGATGGGGTGTCCACCCAAGGTGGTTACGTGATGGGGGAATTCTTGTACAATTTCACCGATGACCTCCGGTTCAAATCCAAAATTCGGTATGGAAACTACAAACATAATTTTGCGCTTTACGTAGGCGGGAATGGGGATTTTGGAAATCCTATTGCGCTTTCAGACTATGTAGGCGAAGTGGCCCCGGGCAATCAAGCCTTTGATGCGACCTATCAAGGAGGTAGTGGTGCACAAATCAGCGGCACGGATTTGGTCGTTGAGAATTTGCACATCGACCGTCTACGTCCCATGACGGACTATGCTGGGGAAGTAAATCTGATTTATAGATCCCCGAATGGGAATCATACCTATACTGTGGGTAGTTTTTTATCTCGAACTGAAGCGGAGGATGTGAATTTCCAATATAGAGTCCTATCCGAATTCAACAACAATCCAAGATTGGTGAACTTGAGTTATACCGATGGTGGTGGCGCAAATGTCATTTATTCCCAAGGTGGATTGTACAACCGTATAGGGATGACTACGAACCGATTCTTGGAGCAAAGCAGAACCGCCTTTTATATCACGGATGAAATGATTTTTGACCGTTGGCGTTTTGATGTTGGACTTCGCATTGAGTCCACCACTGGTGTTTTTAGCGATGGTGGTCTGGAAGAAACCCAAGTGTATGATGACCCTGAACTGACTGCTGCTTTGAGCAATGTGCAATTTGCGGATGGCAGTTTTACCAGAGCCGAAATCAACGCAACCGATTGGGCAGTTTCCTTGGCAGGGTTGTATGAGTTGACCGAAACCACGAATCTGTATGCCAACTTTTCTAGAGGGTTCTTTTTCCCTCAGCAGAGAGGATTTATCCCAACCCCTGGAATCCAGGAATCGAATTATGACGCGGAAACCATTTTACAAGGCGAAGCCGGTGCCAAGTTTGGAACTTCCGCCTTTTCCGGTTCCATCGCAGGATATTTTGTGACCTTGCAGGATAGAATCCGAATTGACCAAGCCATTGTAGGCGGTCAGTTGGTAGACCAAGGACGAAGTGAGCAAACCACAAGAACCTTTGGTTTGGAAGCCACTTGGGGCTATCGCTTTATGGAGTACTGGAGTTTGAATGGAACGGCGACCTATCAAAATCACGAAATCACCAAAAATGAAACTACGGATTTGACCAACGGTGACGTTTCCATCATCAATGAAGGCAACGAGATTGGAAGACAACCCAACTTTTTGGGAAGCTTGTCCTTGAATTTCGATGACCGTCGCTTCGATGCGAACTTCACCCTAAACCATACCGGAAACAAGTTTACCGATGACAGTAATAATGTAGAGTTGGATGCCATTACCATTGCCCGTTTGGGAGCAGGTTACAGTTTCCAAACGGATGAAGTGAACTCGCTGAGACTTGGTTTTTCCGTCTTCAATCTGTTTGATAGCGATGGTTTGACCGAAGGAAATCCAAGAGCGGGAATCGCCGGGCAATCTGCTGATGGCGAGTTCTTCTTTGGAAGACCTATTTTGCCAAGACGCTTTTTCCTGACGGCCACTTTTAATTTCTAGTACGCAAAAAATAGTTTAAGTTAGTTTGAAGTTCAATCCGGGTATTGGTGGCCAAGGCCGCCAATACCTATTTAGTACAACAGATGAAGGAACAATTGATGAGCAAGGCCAAGGAAGTCTTGGAAAACAACTTCCAAGCAGGGGGCTTCACCATTCCGAGCAAGGGGCTCTACCCTTTCCAATGGAAGTGGGACTCCGGATTTATTGCCTTAGGCTATGTGCATTACGATTTGGAAAAGGCGAAACAAGAGATTACGACCTTGTTGGACGCCCAATGGGAAAACGGTTTTATTCCACACATCATTTTCCATAATGATAGCGATACCTATTTTCCAGGCCCTAATTTTCACGAATCCCATTTGCATCCGCAGGCGTCAAAAAAAGTTCGCTCTACTGGGATGACACAACCTCCGGTGACCGGTTTCATTCTAGAGCGCATGTTGGAAATTGTGGGTGATGAACTTTTACCATTTATTAAGGAGCATATCGATAAGGTTTTCGAAAACCATAAATATTTCTTTGAAAACCGGGATGTAAACAACGAAGGCCTGGTATACATCTATCACAACTGGGAATCCGGAACAGATAATTCTCCCATGTGGGATGATATCTGGGCCACCATGGATTCCCCGGAATATGAATTTGAACGTCGCGACACGACCCACGTAGACCCTGCGCAACGCCCTTCTAAAAGAGAATATGACCATTACTTGTATATCATCAACATTGCGAAAGAGCATCATTACCAGGATGCCCAGATAGCCCAACACTCCCCTTTTTTAGTGTTGGACCCCTTGTTCAATGCAATGCTGATAAAATCCAACGATGCTTTAATCAATTTGTATAAAAGGATTGGTAATAGCGAAGATAAAATCGCCTTTTTGGAAGCAAAGCAGCTTATGGGAAAGGAGAATTTCAACAAAAAATTGTTCAATGCAGAGTTAGGAGCTTATGTGCATTATGATTTGAGAAAGGATGAACAGATTCCATTCGTTTGTTCCTCCTCGTTTTCACCGCTGTTTGCAGGAATTCCGGATGCCGCTAGAGCAAAGATTTTGGTTGGTACGATGGTAGATAAATTCGGAGGAGATGGCCGATATCTTTGTGCCTCATTTGACCCTTCGCATGAACGTTTCAATCCGAAAAAATACTGGAGAGGTCCAGTATGGATCAATATGAATTGGATGATTCACCATGGACTCAAGGTCTATGGGTTTGAAGAACTTTCTGAAAAAGTGAAGAACGATTCATTGGAACTGATAGAGCAATACGGCTTTTACGAATACTTCGATGCCCGAAAGGCCCATCCAGAAGTAACGCATAATGGCTATGGCGGCAATAACTTTTCGTGGAGCGCCGCTTTGTATATTGATTTTATGACCAACACCGATTAAGGTTTTGATATGCTAATTGACTTCGAAAAGGAGTATGTTTTGGAAAACGAGCGGGTTCGTTTGGAGCCGCTTACCCTAGACCATGTGCCAAAACTTATTCGTTTTACGGAAGAAGCGGATATTTGGACTTACTTTTTAGGGAAGTCCAATGGCAGCACAGACCTTACTTCATATGTGCAAGATACCATCACAGCAAAGGGTAAGCGAAAAGCCTACGCTTTTGCTGTATATGACAAAAAACATAATGAGTTTGCCGGAAGCACCCGTTTTTTCGATTTCCAAGAAGATTTGAATACCGTCCGTATGGGCTACAGCTGGTATGGCAAAGACTTTTGGGGTACTGGTTTGAACAAAAATTGTAAATTCTTGCTTTTCCAGTTTGCTTTTGATGAGATGGAGGTAGAACGTATTGGGCTTGGAGCACATTCCGAAAACACACGAAGCATCAACGCCATGAAAAGTATTGGTTGCCAACCTGAAGGTGTAATTCGAAATCTATTTCCCGCTATTCATTGCAGCGGTAGAGCCGATGCCGTTCTCTTGGGAATTCTGAAAGAAGAATGGCAAAAAACCGTAAAAAATGACCTAAACCAACGTTTATGAATTACATCGACTATATCATCATCATTGTTTATCTCGTCGCTTTTTTGGGCCTGGGATATTTGTTCAAGGAAAACAAAAGCTCTGGAGACTATTTTCTAGGAGGACGTAGTATGGGTTGGTTACCCTTGAGTTTGTCCACTATGGCCACGCAACTTTCTGCCATTAGCTTTATTTCTGCGCCTGCTTTTGTCGGTTTAAAACCCGGTGGTGGTTTGCAGTGGTTGACCTATGAGTTTGGTGTGCCTTTGGCAATGGCCTTTCTCATGGTGGCGTTGATTCCTA
>JBCBCH010000287.1:0-4126 GCA_038530835.1 Bacteroidota bacterium
ATGTTGATGTCTTGATTTTTGGAAAAACCTTTCGTGGTTATTTCGCCACCAGTAACTGCCTTGATCAGTAATTGTTCTACTTGACAATTGATAACCAATTGCCCACCCTCTTGTGCTTTCAATTCAAGGACGGATTGTACGAAGGCTTTTTCATTGTAGATACGAGCATCCTCATTTACGTCCAAAACGACTAAATCTTCAGTATGATATAAATCAATAAAAGTTCGGTAACCACTGAAAATCTTATCAATCTCCATTCGGAGCTTTAAGGTGCCGTCGTTATTAACTATGGCTACCTTATGGGTGTTTGCTCCCGTAATAACTGCTTTGTTCTGGTTCGATTTGATAAGATTTATGGAAAGCCCATCAAAACCTTTGACCTTTTCGAACTTCGTCAAATCGCGGGTTATTTTTTCACCTTGTCCCCAAGAGACCCAAAACAGCAAACCTAAAATGCATGAAGCAACAACTTTCATACTGGATACATTTTATTTTTTACTCTTCTTTTTTGCCCAACAACGTAAAATCCAAATGCCTTTTCACCAAATCCGTGTGTTTTACCATAACCACAACCTCGTCACCCAGTTGATACACCTTTCCTCTACGTTCTCCAACCACGGCAAAAAGTCTTTCATCAAAAATGTAATAGTCATCTTTTAAATCCCGAACACGAACCATTCCCTCGCACTTGTTTTCGATGATTTCAACGTATATGCCCCAATCCGTTACTCCTGAAATCACACCTAAAAACTCCTTGTCACTGTGATTTTCCATAAACTTGATTTGCATATACTTTATGGAATCACGTTCTGCACTGGCGGCCAACAACTCCATATCGGAGGAATGTTTGCATTTGTCTTCATAAGCATCTTGTTTGGGCGGCTTTTCTTTGTCCAAATAATGCTGTAACAAACGATGTACCATTACATCAGGATAACGTCGAATTGGTGAGGTAAAGTGTGTATAAAAATCAAATCCCAAACCATAATGACCAATATTGTCGGTAGTGTATATGGCTTTGCTCATACTTCGAATAGCTAGGGTATCCACCAAATTTTGTTCCTTCTTCCCCTTTACATCTTGCAGCAATTGGTTTAAAGAACTGTTGATGCTTTTCCTATCCCTCAAATTCAAGGAATGCCCAAATCTTGAGATTACCCCGTTCAACGCCATGAGTTTCTCTTCATCCGGTTCATCATGAACACGGTAGACAAAGGTTTTCTTTTGCTTTCCGATGTATTCCGCGACTTTTCGGTTGGCCAGAAGCATAAACTCTTCGATCAACTTATTGGCATCCTTGGCTTCTTTGAAATACACTCCTTCTGGCTCGTTGCTTTCGTCCAAGTTGAACTTTACTTCAATCTTATCAAAAGAAATAGCTCCTGCATTCATTCGATTGACTCGCATGATTTTAGCCAAACGGTCCAAGGTCAACACTGCTTCCACAATAGGATTACTCACTGTATAACCAAGGTCACGTATCGAAATCTCTTCTGGTATTTCTCCTTTTTCGGTTTCTATAATATGTTGCGCTTCACCATAGGCAAAGCGTTCATCGGAATACGTTACGGTTCGGCCAAACCATTGGTTCTTTAAATGAGCTGATTCATCCATTTCGAAAACCGCGGAAAAGGTATATTTCTCTTCATGGGGTCTTAACGAACAGGCATTGTTGGACAATACTTCTGGAAGCATGGGAACCACTCTATCCACCAAATACACCGATGTGGCACGCTCATAGGCTTCGTCGTCCAAAACAGTACCGGGTTTTACATAATGCGAAACATCTGCAATATGAATCCCAATTTCGTAGTTTCCATTTTCAAGCGTTTTAAAAGACAGTGCATCATCAAAATCCTTCGCATCTTTCGGGTCAATGGTAAAGGTTAAGGTGTCTCGCATGTCCCTACGCTGCTGAATTTCTTCTGGTAGGATTCGAGTATCCAATTGATTGGCATATTGTTCCACCTCATACGGAAACTCGTAGGGTAAGCCATACTCGGCTAGAATCGCATGAATTTCTGTATTGTGTTCGCCGGGTTTTCCTAAAACTTCTTTGATTTCACCATATGGCGAATCTGCATTTTCAGGCCAATCCCCCAAAGCTACCAGTACTTTATCGCCATCCTTGGCTTCCTTTTGTTTTTCTGCAGGAATAAAAATATCGGTATACATCTTCGAATCCATTGGACGAACAAAACCGTATGTTTTTTGCTTATCCAAAATCCCAACGTAGGTGTCTTTCTTTCGTTCCAAAACCTTTGCTATTTCACCCTCTGGTTTCTTTCCATTACGCCTGGGTTTCATAAAAACCTCCACGGTATCGCCATGAAATGCCCGATTTAACTTTCCAGCTGGAACAAAAATATCTTCCTCCTGATCTTCTACGATCACATAAGCGTTGCCATTCTGGGTAACGTCAAGCTTACCTTCAAAGTAAGTATTCAAGGAAGGTATTTTCTGATATTTTCCGCGTTCCACTTCAACAATACGTTCAGTTGCCTTCAGTTGACCCAAACGTTTAATCAAATCATTCCTATCCCGAGTATCCGTAATACCCAGTTTTGCAGCTATTTGTTTATAATTGAAGCTTTTGGCTGGTTCTTTTTCCAGGATAGTGAAGATGCCTTTGGTAATCTCGTTTTTTCTTTGGCTTCTCGCTCTTTTCTTCTTTTTCGACATTACCCTTTGTTTCGACCAAAATACAAATTAATATACAGCAATAAATCTGTTGTCCATAGTAGCTTAAAGACCTCACCTTTTATTAACATTACACTATTAATTTATTTTTTCTTCTTTTTTAAAAATGTAAAAATGGTGATTATGATAGTATGTTGACAATGGGAAAAGAAAAAATGGATTTTACTTGCTTTAAACACGAAAAACAAATTGTTCACATTTTTTACAAGAATAAGATTCTTGGAACTCAGGAATTTAAATTTATTATCAACGTATTTTGATAAGCACTATCAACATGTTTTTATTGAAAATTTAAAGTTGATTTAGTGTTAATAAAGTAGAAATATTTAGAGATATAGGTTGATTAATTTTTAATTGAATATTACCTAAACATTAAATGGAAATGATTAATGCGTAGTTTTTGTAACATATCAAAATAAAGTTTCCTGTATTTTTTTTAAATAAATGAACAATAAGATGTTTTTCTAACTGTCTGATAATATGGTTGATGGTAAACTTCATGAGAGATTATCAACATGGTGCGATAAAAAGAATTGTACCTTTGTAGTACCATCCTAAACCTTAAGAACCATGAAAGTTGCAATAGGAAACGACCATGCTGGAACCGAATATAAATTGGCCATTGTTGGGTTGCTTAAATCCAAAGGGATAGAGGTGGTAAACTATGGAACTGATGGTACAGACAGTGTGGATTATCCGGACTTTGTGCATCCTGTAGCGTCTGATGTCGAAAATGATAAAGTGGATTTAGGTATAGTGGTTTGTGGAACTGGCAATGGAGCAAATATGACCACGAACAAACATCAAAAAGTGAGAAGTGCCCTGTGTTGGAATAAAGAAATCGTGCGTTTGGCAAGAGGACACAATGATGCGAATATATTAAGTCTTCCCGCGCGTTTTATTGCTTTGCCGCAGGCATTGGAAATGGTAGAAACATTTCTGAACACACCTTTTGATGGCGGTAGGCATGAACGCCGAATAGAGAAAATACCCTGCGTATAATCTCCTACCATTAGCTAAACACAAGTGTCAGAATCGCTAACAATCTCTATTTTATCCTTTGATGGACTTTCAAGAGGACAACTATATGAATTGCTAAGATTGCGTAGCGAAATATTCGTGGTGGAACAAGAGTGTATTTATCAGGATATTGACAACAAAGACCAAAAGGCCACCCATGTTTTGGGATATTTGGAAAATGAATTGGTCGCCTATACTCGTGTTTTTGGGCCAGGGGATTACTTCAAAGAAGCAAGTATCGGAAGGGTTTTGGTAAATCAGAACATCGTGTATTCGGTTTTGGGAAGAAAATAGTGAAAGCCAGTGTAGAGTGGTTAACAAAACAGCACCAACAAAGTATTCGTATTTCTGCACAAACGTATCTTATTGATTTCTACACAGAATTGGGTTTTCTCTCCGAAGGAGA
>JBCBCH010000288.1:0-4112 GCA_038530835.1 Bacteroidota bacterium
AATCAGTGGTATTCTGAAAGAATTCGATATTCAATTCATCCAAAAGATTTCAAGTGCCTATGTCTATCAAGAGAGCTATCTCAGTTTTGGCAATTCTATTTTGAATAAAGCGATTGCAACCAATTCGTCGACGAAGCTTGTTGATTTTTTGGGCATAATCGAACTCATGAATTCCGACCTTTTGAATTTGGAAAAGCAGTTGTCGGAGAATTTGAAAAAAGTCATTGAAGATTTAAAAGCTTAAATTGAATTTGAAATAGTTCAAATAACCTTTTGCCAAGGTAATGACCAATACTAGTAACCCCTTGAATAACCCTATTGCCCTATTTCAAAAATGGTTTGATGAAGAATCCGCACTGTCCAAAAGTAGTGTTCCCTCGGCAGTCTGTTTGTCTACTATTGGAACGGATGGTTTTCCCAATGCAAGATTTGTATCGTTAAAGGAAATTCGAAATGATTCGTTTATGGTAACAGGTCCATTGCAATCTAGAAAAGGGATTGAAATAGACGCCAATAACAAGGTTGCCCTAACCTTTTGGTGGACAGGAACCGAACGGCAGGTCAGAATTCAAGGAAAGGCGGGTAAAATATCTGAGTCGCTTGCAGACAGTTATTTTGAAGCGCGAAATGAATATTCCAAAGCCGTATCAGTGGTCAGCAGACAAGGTCACGCTACCGATGATTTACCTGGGCTGGAGCGAAAAATGTTGGACAAAGTTTCGGAAAACCAGTCTATTCCACGTCCGACAAACTGGGGCGGCTTTGCCATCAAACCCCTCCGCATTGAGTTTATGGAATTTAGAGACACCCGATTGCATGACCGAAGGTGTTTTTTCCTCGAAAACGGGAAATGGCATATGCTTCAATTGCAACCTTGACCAACCATCCAATGCAAATCAAAACCTTATCCGATGTTTCTCATGAACAGATTTTGACGGTTTTCAATGCTGCCTTCTCCGACTATTTCGTGCCTTTAAAGCTGACCGAGGAACAACTAAAGACAAAAATGAAAGCAGATGGAACAGAACTTTCCCTTTCCTGTGGGTTTTTTGAAGACGAAAAACCCATTGGCTTCATTTTGCATGGCATGGCTTGTATTGAGGGCAAGAAAGTGGCCTATAATGGCGGGACTGGTGTGGTTCCCCATAGAAGAGGGGCGCGACTTACCTCTGAGATGTATCACTTTATCTTGCCCTGTTTAAAGCGGAAAGGGATAAAAAAAGTTGTACTAGAAGTTATTGCGAACAATTTTCCCGCTATTAAATCGTATCAACGTATCGGTTTTAAAACGCAACGAGAACTGCTTTGCTACAAGGGGGTTGGATTAACTCCCTTTTCCAAGAGTCCGACGAACTTAAAAACCTTTGAAATCTATGATTGGGAGCTGATGGAGTCCTTCGGGAATACCGAACCAACTTGGCAGAATTCCCAAAGGGCCATCAATGCCATGACATCCTCCAATGTCGCCTTGGGAGCCTACCTGAAAGACGAACTGGTCGGTTATGTTATTTTTACTCCAGGTTCCAAGAGAATCCAACAAATTTCGGTAAAACCAGCATATCGGCGGCTCGGGATTGCTTCACAACTACTAGAAGGAATTGTTAGCAAATATGGAAATTCATTGTCCGTCATAAATGTTGATGCCAAAGCCAAAGATTTGAATGTTTTTTTCCAAAAAATGGGATTTGCCTTGCAGCTCAAACAATTTGAAATGGAACTTCTTTTATAGTTTAGTGGATTCATGGATTGAGGAGTTTTATTGGCGTGGCCTACTGTTAAATTACACTAAAGATTGGTTAAACTGGCTCGCCGTCTTGTATAGTAGTGCTTTATTTGCCTTGAACCATGCTGCTTTCGGCATCAATTCCGAACTGAACAGCGGTTTCGAAATTGTCGCATCCACCTTTATCATGGGAGTTGTTTGGGCTTGGGTATACAAAAAGACCCAAAGTTTGCGATGGGCCATTTTTGCCCATTTCTTGGTGGACTTTCTGGGGCTTTCGGTACCGGCATTTCTGGATTTGTGGGAGAAAGGAGCGTGGTAGCATCAAAAGCAATCTTAAAACCTATTGCAAAATGAAACATTCGCGTCTTTTTTTCGCTTTGATTTTCTGTGGCCTAAGCTATAGTATGCAAGGTCAAACCCAACAAGATTCCTTGGACATCAAACAGGTAGCGCTGGATTATATCGAATCACAACACAATGTAAAACCCGAGCAATTTAAACGGTCGGCACATCCCAGAATGGTCAAACGTACCTTTTGGACCCATAAGGCAACTGGCAAGGAATACTTAAGGGAAACCTTTACGGATGCCATGGTGCTTTTGGCAGCTTCTTACAATACCAAAGGGGATAACTTCCCCGAAAACCCGAAAAAGGAAGTTATCATTCTGGACATTTATGACAAAACCGCCTCAGTCAAACTTATCGCTGACGAGTGGATTGATTACATGCACATTGTAAAACTTAACGGTCAATGGCAATTGGTAAATGTGCTTTGGCAATTCAATGATTCGAGTTTGCATTGAAGTGCACTTATAAGTGTGCTGCCAGCTGTGCGCACAATTAGCTGCTAAAACACCTATCTTTAGTTAATAAGAGAATGTCATGAAATACCTTAGCGCTTCCTATTTCTTTGATTTGGAAAGCGATGCCATACAGACTTTGGTATCCGAATTGAAAAAAGAGAATCTTTCAAACAAAGAAAAAGCAATCGGAATCTACAATAAAGTTCGGGACGGTTGGAAGTATGACCCCTACACCATAAGCCTGTCAGAAGATAACTATCGTGCGAGTACCATAGCACAAAGAAGTTCGGGTAACTGTGTTGAAAAGTCGGTGCTACTGGTCGCAGGTCTACGTGCTTTGGATATTCCTGCCCGATTGCATTTGGGAAAAGTGAAAAACCACATTGCCGTAGAACGTCTCATGGAGCGTTTTGGGTCTGATGAACTTACACCTCATGGAATGGTCAACGCCTATTTGAATGATACCTGGCTGAAAATGTCACCCGCCTTCAACGCCGAGCTTTGTGAAAAATTCAATGTTGCGCCTTTGGAATTTGATGGGGAAAACAGTTCTTACTTACAACAGTACAACAGTTCCGGAACCCGCTTTATGGAATACCTTGAAGATTATGGTCATTTCGAAGATGTCCCCGTTGAGTTCATGCGCGAAAACGTCAAAAAACACTACCCACATATTTTCGATACAGATAATGCCCAGACAGAGTTCAAGTTGTGATTAGAGCGACACCTTAAAGAAGTGGTCCTGTTAAAACGGAGGTATCTACAGTGTTGACTGACCATTTTGGAAACATCGTTCATGGAATGCCTCATGGTTTAGGACGGTAGACCTACTGTAAAATTCAGTACATTTAAAGGATACCCTAATTGTACAACCCAACAACGTAAATCCAACACCAATGTCTGAACAACTCAAACAAAAAATAGAAAAACACTGTGAAAATCCACCAGCCCAATACAACGACCTCAAGGCACTTTTTTTAAACTGCACCCTAAATCGCACCCCGGTTTTATCCCATACCGAAGGTTTGATTAAAGTGGCCCAACGCATATTTGAGGCCAATGGGGTTGCAACCAAAATCATCCGACCAGTGGACTATGAAATTCCGGCAGGTCTTGGGTTGGACATGTCCAAAACCCCTGAGTGGGATAAAGATGATTGGCCTCAAATCCAAAAAGAAATTGACGCCAGTGATATTGTTATCGTTTGTACTTCTGTATGGTTGGGTGAAAAGTCTTCGGTATGCAATCGTACCTTGGAACGTATGTATGGCTATACACACCAATTCAATGCCAAGGGTCAATATCGTGACTATGGCAAAGTTGGGGCCACCCTTATCACAGGCAATGAAGATGGTGTGAAGCATTGTGCCATGAACATTTTGTTTTCCCTTTCCCATATCGGTTATACGGTACCCCCGCAAGCAGATGCGGGGTGGATGGGCGAAGCAGGTCCCGGTCCATCGTATCGGGATGAAGGTTCTGGAGGACCCGAAAATGATTTCACCAATCGAAACACCACCTTTTTGGTGTGGAATTGTTTGCATTCGTGCCAAATGCAAACAATTCACACCAAAAAGGTGGTG
>JBCBCH010000289.1:0-4098 GCA_038530835.1 Bacteroidota bacterium
CCCCAATGATAGGGGAATCCCCAACGCGTCCCTTGATGCCTGTATCATGGACAAAGACGGCAACTGTGGTTCGGTGGTATACTTGCCAAACATCAAGCATCCCATTTCAGTTGCCCGGAAAGTGATGGAGGAGACCCCACACATCATTCTTGCTGGAAAGGGAGCCCTACAATTTGCCTTGGAACAGGGCTTTCAGAAAGAAGACCTAATGACGGATAGTACCCGAAAGCAGTATGAAGAATGGAAGATTACTTCCAAATACCAAACCCCCATCAATATCGAAAACCACGACACCATCGGTATGCTGGCACTTGATGGAAATGGTGATATTGCCGGGGCATGTACCACCAGCGGAATGGCCTACAAAATGGCGGGACGCGTTGGGGATTCCCCTATCATTGGGGCAGGGCTTTTTGTTGACAACGAAGTCGGTGGCGCTACGGCTACTGGGGTTGGGGAAGAAGTAATCCGAACCGTTGGAAGCTTTTTGATCGTGGAACTCATGCGGCAAGGCAAAAGCCCCCAAGAAGCATGTGAGGAAGGCGTGGCGCGAATCATGAAAAAGAATAAAGGAAGAAAAGACTTCCAAATTGGTTTTTTGGCTATCAACAAGCAAGGAGAAACCGGTAGTTATTGCGTTCATCCGGGGTTTACCTACAGAAAATATGATTCGGAAGGGCATGAAAATGTCCCCTCCAAAAGTTTTTACTAGGTGGCAAAAGCTGCGATGTGACGCATGAATCGAACTAAGCCAGAAGTATAAAAAAGTCTTTTGTTGTAGAAGTTTATTCTTGCCCGTTTTTTCTATTTTTAAAGCTTCCGAGCAAAAACGTTCGTACGCCTAAAATACAATCATGTCTGACCAAAAAAGACTCTTTCTACTTGACGCCTATGCCTTGATATTTCGTGGGTATTATGCGTTGATTAAAAATCCGAGAATCAACTCCAAAGGAATGGACACCTCAGCTATTATGGGGTTCATGAACTCGTTGTTCGATGTCATCAAGCGGGAGAAACCAGACCATTTGGCCGTTGCTTTTGACAAAGGTGGAAGTGTGGAGCGCACGGAACTGTTTGAGGATTACAAGGCCAATCGTGACGAAACTCCCGAAGCCATCAAAATCGCAGTGCCTTACATTCAAAAAATACTGGATGCCATGAAAATTCCCGTGGTGGAATTGGAAGGCTATGAAGCGGATGACCTCATAGGAACCCTCGCCAAACAGGCAGAAAAGGAAAATTACAAGGTTTTTATGGTCACTCCAGATAAGGATTTCGGTCAACTGGTCTCCGAAAACATTTTCATGTACCGTCCAGCTCGGATGGGCAACGGTATTGAAATTTGGGGGATTCCCGAGGTGCAAAAACGTTTTGGGGTGGAGCGCCCTGAACAAGTGATTGATTATTTGGGGATGATGGGTGATGCCAGTGACAACATTCCTGGGCTCCCAGGTGTGGGAGATAAGACCGCCAAGAAATTTCTTGCAGATTTTGGCTCCATGGAAGGCTTGTTGGCCAACACCGACCAGCTTAAGGGAAAAATGAAAGAGAAAGTAGAGCAGAATGCTGAGTTGGGAAGGCTTTCGCGAAAGCTTGCAGAAATCAAAATTGATTGTGATGTGACCTTCAATGCAGATGATTTTGAAATGTGTGCTCCGGATAGCGAAAAAGTCCAAGAGGTATTTGAAGAACTCGAGTTCCGACGCTTGAAGGAACAGTTCATCAAGATTTTTTCTGGAGAAACGGAATCCAGCCCACCAGTTACTAGCACGCCTACGGCAAAGCAGGGAGCCAAGCTAGCCGGTAGCGGACAATTCACCTTATTTGGGGGCGACCCAGCAGATGCAGCTGCCACCATTAAAGACGTCAATAGCAGAAAAACAGTTAAAGACGTTCCCCATTTTTATCAAATGATTGAAAATGGATTAGGGTTAAAACTATTTATGGACAAGCTGATGGCTCAAGAGTCTGTTTGTTTTGATACGGAGACCACTTCCATCAATCCCTTGGAAGCAGAATTAGTGGGTATTGCGTTCAGTTGGTCTGCTGGAAAAGGGTTTTATGTCCCCGTTCCTGAAGAGCAAGAAGCAGCCCAAGCGGTTGTCGAACAGCTACGTCCTTTTTTCGAATCTGAAAGCATCGAAAAAGTAGGTCAAAATCTAAAGTACGACATCAAAGTGATGCAAAACTATGGGGTGGACGTTAAAGGAAACTTGTTTGATACCATGTTGGCCCATTACCTCATCAATCCGGATATGCGGCATAACATGGACGTGCTTTCGGAAACTTATTTGAACTATACCCCGGTCAGTATTACCGAACTGATTGGCAAAAAAGGGAAAAACCAGTTGAGCATGCGACAAGTGCCACTGGATAGGCAAACTGAATACGCGACCGAAGATGCTGACATCACCTATCAGTTGGCGCAACACTTTCGCCCCGAGTTGAAAGAAGCCAGCACCCTCAAACTTTTCGAAGAAATTGAAGTACCCCTCCTTCGGGTTTTGGCGGATATGGAGCGAGAAGGCATTAACTTGGACAAAGCCTTTTTGGGAAGCCTCTCCACCCAACTGGATGAAGACATCAAGACCTTGGAAGCGAACATTTACGAGCTAGCGGGAGAGCAATTTAACATTGCTTCGCCCAAACAGCTTGGAGAAATTCTTTTTGGAAAAATGAATTTGGTAGACAAACCCAAAAAGACCAAGACCGGACAATTCTCCACTTCAGAAGAGGTTCTTTCCTATTTAGCAAAAGACCACGAAATCATCCAAAATGTATTGGATTTCAGGGGACTCAGCAAACTTAAAAGCACTTATGTAGATGCGTTGCCTAACGAGGTGCAAACGCAAAGTGGTCGAGTTCATACGGATTACATGCAGACGGTTGCGGCTACCGGACGTTTGAGCAGCAATAACCCAAACCTCCAAAACATTCCCATTCGGACCGAGCGGGGAAGACAGGTGCGTAAGGCCTTCATCCCAAGGGACAAAGACCATGTGTTGCTGGCGGCCGATTATTCCCAAATAGAACTTCGCATCATTGCGGCCTTAAGCGAGGAAGACACTATGATTTCTGCTTTTAAAAATGGGGAAGACATTCACGCCTCCACAGCGTCTAGGGTCTTCAATGTACCTATTGAGGAAGTAACTCGCGAACAGCGAAGCAATGCCAAAACGGTAAACTTTGGCATTATCTACGGCGTTTCCGCCTTTGGCTTGAGCAATCAGACCGATTTAAGCCGTTCGGAAGCCAAGGAGTTGATAGATACCTATTATAAAACTTATCCAAAATTGCGTAATTACATGAGCGAGCAAGTCGATTTTGCCCGTGATAATGGCTATGTGCAAACGGTATTGGGGCGTCGCCGGTATTTGAAAGACATCAACGCAGGCAATCAGGTAGTGCGAGGCGCCGCGGAACGAAACGCGGTAAACGCGCCTATTCAGGGCAGCGCGGCAGACATCATCAAAATTGCGATGATCAATATCCACAAAAAGCTTTCCAAAGGAGGATACAAAACCAAAATGCTACTTCAGGTGCATGATGAATTGGTGTTTGATTGCTATAAACCTGAATTGGAAGAAATGAAAACGCTCATTCAAACCGAAATGGAAAATGCGTATCAAATGGCAGTTCCTTTGGATGTGGAAGTGGGCATTGGTGAAAATTGGCTGGAAGCCCACTAGTGGATTGAAATGAAGTCATTTGCTATCATCCTTGTTTTCATTGCCTTTGGTTTCTCCGGTTGCCAAAGCGATGGTAAGCCTAATCAAAAAGCACTATTAACGGCCATTGAAAAATTTAATACTGCTTTCGCACGGGGAGATTTGGCCACCTTGGATTCAATGACAACCGCCAACTATCTTCATACCAATAGCAGCTCAAAAGTGATTGGCAAAACAGATTGGTTCAACTACCTAGAGAAAAGAAGTGCCAACTTGGAATCCGGAGAAATTACGGTTTTGCGATACCAGTTGGACCAGACCAAAATTGAGTACTATGGCGCTTCTGCCATTGTAACAGGAAAAAAAGTCAAAGTTAAGACTAGCGTTAGGCTGGTAGTAGAAAAACGAATACAAGAAAAAGGCATCCATT
>JBCBCH010000290.1:0-4084 GCA_038530835.1 Bacteroidota bacterium
CACCACTGCCAGTACCTCTAGCGGTGGTGTAAATATCTCCCTTTGTTGTAGTTGCCCAGATTACCCCATTGTTTACCGCAAGGTTGGCAAAATCATTTCGGGTATTTCGCACGGTGTCCCAATTGCGACGGGATGTGTTCCATACAAAAATGCGTTTTGAAGTGCCGATAACGTATACCTTCTTTTTTATAGGATCGTAGGCAATATCCAAAGCTGCACCTGGAAGCTTTACTCCTTTCTTATTCCGCTGACAAAACCAAATGCTTTTATCGTTTTTTATAACATACATGCTCTGCTCGTTGACGGCCGCTACTTTGTTATTTACCGGAGCGTCAGCCAAAGTTTGCTTTATATCCCTTGCAGGTTGGTTTAGCGCAATCCCAGTGGAAAGTATCATGGCGCCTTTTTGTCCGTAATCCTTAAGACCGCTTCCCAAACTTTTTAAGAGACGGCTCGATTTTGTAGAAGTGTTGGTGCTGAACAATTGCCCACGACTGTTTACAGTATTGAGGTAATTGTTTTGAGCATCTATGAATTTAGCTTGCCGGCCTGCATCGTAAAAGGTATCCCAATTCTTTTTGGAGGTATTCCATTTAAAAACACGTTTTGAAGTACCAACGACGTAAACGCTACCATTGGGTGCTACGGCGACATCGGTTGCAGCACCGGGAACTTTGGTAAAGGTTTGGGCGCTTACCGTACCCAGTGCTAAAAGTGTGAACAATATGTTTTGAATGAATTTCATATAAAAGTTTTTGGTTTATAGTTTGATAAATTCCACACGTCGGTTCTTCGCTTTGGCCAAAGAAGAGCTTCCTGGGTCCAACAACTCGGTTTCCCCTTTTCCTTCTGCCATCAATTGCGAATCGCTTACCTCAAACTGGTTGACAAGCGCTTGCAGTACCGAATTGGCCCTATCTTCCGAGAGTTTCAAATTGAAAGTTTCGTCTCCATCGGTATCGGTGTGCCCTACAATCTTGACCTGTATTTCAGGATTTGCGTTTAAGATTTCTGAGATTTTCTTTAGGGTTCCTGTAGATTCTGGTTTTATTCGCGCAGAACCGGAGTCAAAGGTGATTCCGTAAGTAACCAATCGACCTTCGGTTAAGAGTTTGCTGCGCAAATCGGGTTTTCCTACCGCATATCTGATGTTACTGATGTATGCATTCTCTCCCTCATTGGTAATGTGTCCGTGAAAGCGCAACGCGTTCGCAACCACTCCTTTTTCCAAGGCACGCGGCACATCAAACACTTTGGTTTCATCTATATACACCCGAACCCTTGTTTTTTGCCTCCAAATAGCAACATGGAACTTGTTTCCTGCTTGAAAAGTTTCTCTGGTCAAGCCTTTTACTTCTTTTTCCCCTTGACTATTTAGATTGTTATTAGAAGCCCTTTTCGTGTAGATGGCGCCTTTTGAATAGGTCAAATCGGCCCTAAATAGATTTTCCCCAGGAAAAGGCCAATTCATTTTATAATTGGGGTCCTCCACATCCGATAACACAAAACCGAAAAAACGTGCGTAAGCCCAAGAATCGGTGTAGTTAAAGATTACATCATATTCCAAGGTGAAGTTCTCTGGGATTTCTTCAATAAAATCACCCACATAAGAACATACCGAACCGGTTTGCATACCCCCTACAATCTGCATCCATTTGCCTTCTTCTTGATTTAGGCTCACCACTTCTGCAGAACAGTTGGTATTCCAAAGTGCGGGAAGGTCGCCTACTTCATCTTGTGAGAAATCTTCGAACGCGATAATCGTTTCCCCAGGAACAAAGTCATATTTGGAATAGGCCTCAAACTGTACTGGGTTTTCTAGGTCATCCATGCTGCCCATTCCCTTGTCATCGTTACCTTCCATGGGCATCTCGCCCATTTCCATATCCATGCCCTCCTCTTCTGGTTGCGTTGGGTTATTACCGTTTTTTTTGTTTGGTTTCTTGCCAACACTAAAGACGCTATCTATAACCTGTTCCGCTTTTTCTTCCGTCTTTTCATCCACTTTTCGATTGATGGTTTCCTCGGTTCTCTGCTTTACGCGTTCTTTCAATTTTTTAAAAAACTGTGCCTGCATGGATTGTGTTCCCATTACGCACACCACCAATAAACTTATCAAGGTTGGGATTCTTCTATTTTTCATTGTCAGTTATTTTAATCCGTTTACCTTTAGTCCTGACCTTATTTGAAAAGGTTAACAGTGTCATTTCTTTTTTTGATGGATAAAACCTTAATCAATGCTTTTCGGACCAACGATGCACCCGTGCTAAAGGCATTTTATCACTCAAGCCGAAGTGTTTTTTTGAATTTTGGCAAGAAGTATGGTCTGGATGAAGCGGATTTATTTGATGTGTTTCAAGAAAGTTTTATTGCCTTTCGGAGATTAGCCTTGAATGGCAAACTGGATGATGTTTCGAGTAGTGCCCAAACGTATCTTTTCGGTATTGGAAGGAAGAAAATGTACGATAGGCTCAAAGAAAAAAAACGCAACGTTCCTTTCGAACCGAATTTGATTAAGGAAGATTCGGAAGAACCTACCATTATTAAAGATGCACCTGAATTAAACCCAAGACAACTAAAGATGCAAAAACACTTTAAGACCTTGGGTCAAAAGTGTAGGGAGGTGTTAACCTTGTTTTACTACAGAGGACTAACTATTGAAGAGATTACAACTATTGCTGATTACAGCAACCCCAATGTGGTCAAGGCCCACAAATCGAGATGTCTTAAAACCTTACGGAAATTGATGATGGATTAGCTATGGATAGACAAGAACTCGTAGATAAATATTTGCAAAACCGACTGAACGAAGAAGAGCAAGTTTTGTTCGACCGTCTTTTAGAAGAAGATGAAGAATTCAGGAATGAAGTTCAGTTTATTTCGGATATTCAGGCGGTTTCGCAGCAGGAAGATGAGCTTAATTTTCGTGAGCAGCTCTCAGATTTTGAAAAGGAATCCAACAAACAAAGCAGTGCGGGTAACTATACTAAATGGCTGGTTGCGGCCTCCATTGTTCTAGTGGTCTCATTGAGTTATATTTTCTGGCCAAAACCTCAGGAATCGATGAACCAGATTTTTGTTGAGCATTTTGAGCCTTACCGAAATGTGATTCAACCCGTGGTGCGGGGCGAGGAGCAACAAAAAAATGAAAAACAATTGGCGTTCCAATATTATGAACAAGGGAAGTATGACAAAGCCATAGTTCTTTTTGACAAGTTATATGGCACCTCCAAGGAACCCTATTATTTATTCTACAAAGCCAATGCCCTTATCCAACTGAATCGAGCAAAAGAAGCCATTCCATTGTTGGAGGCCCATCTCAAAACAAAAGACACTTTGGCGGAAAAATCCCCCTGGTATTTGGCCATGGCTTACCTAAAAATGAATGATAAAAACAACACGAAAAAGTGGCTGAAACTTGTTGTGAAACAACAAAAATACAAGGCCGATACGGCGCAAAAACTGCTAAGCAGCCTGAACTAGACGCTTTTTTCGATACACCATAAAACCAACGAGCAACAACCCACTTATTCCGATTATCACCCACCAATAGGTTCGTTTTGCGAACAAGGGTGAGGTATCTCCGGTGACCACGAAGCCAGCCCAATAATAGGGATGCTTTAAAAGCGCATCGTCAGTAGTATTCCGATATTCGAGTTTTGCATCCCGTAATGCTACATCTTTCGCTTTTCCTTGTTTTAAATGTTGATAGAACAAGGTCATTATTCGAGCAGTTTCTTTATCTGGAACCTCCCAGAGGCTTACCACTGTGCTGGCCGCCCCTGCGTAGGTAAAAGCCCTGGACAAGCTCATAACGCCTTCTCCTTTTTTTAATTGACCAGACCCGCTTTCGCAAGAACTTAACACCACCATTTTCGAAGAAATGGTACTTCCATAAATATCTGCGGCATTAATGACTTCTTCATCAAAATAAATTTTGCTGAACAAAGGATTGTTTGCATCGGCCTTACTATGCAATGCCAAATGGATAATATCATATGTGGAAGCGGCCTCAAAAAGCGAAATGGAACTGGCTTCGCTTCCCTTAAAAACATCCCCTTTGAGTAAATTGGACAATTGAGCG